>DASYBJ010000025.1:0-9306 GCA_036500845.1 Acidobacteriaceae bacterium | reverse complement strand
TACTGCGGAGTAGGCAAAGCCCGCCAAGAGCAATCCGGTATAGAGATACGGCAGAAGCGAGTACGGGGCGGGAGGAACGGGATACAAACTTCCGAACAGCGCCACACTCATTGCGAGAACTGCAAGCACAGAGACGGCGATCGCTCGCCCATTCAGTAATCCTCGACTACGGAGATAAATCGGCGCCGCCGCAGAGACCAGAATGTATGCCGTCAAAAATCCAAATGTAGCGATCGCTCCCAGAAGCCCGTAGATCTCAAAAGAATCCATGTGCCGGATTGTCATGATCGTTGCCGGCAGCAACGTGGCGACGGCGCTCAGCACGACCGCGCGGTGCGGGGTTTGGTTGGATTCGTGTACCTCGCCGAGCAGCGCGTGCAACGCACCATTTCTTCCCATCAGAAAGAACAACCGGGCTGCGGCGGTAATACAGGCAAGAACACAGGTGAAAAAGCTGGCTACTGCGCCCAAGTCGGTGAGCGTACCAACGATCGGGGGCAGACCGGCCTTGTGCACCAGCACGTGCAAAGGTGCAATGCTCTTGTCGAGAGTTTGCGGCTCCCCGCGAAATCCCAAAACTTCGGCGTACGCGCAGAGAAAGAAAAATAGGCCTGCGAGAATGGCGCTCCACTTTACGGCACGAGGGATGCTTCGCAAAGGGTCCCGTGCCTCCGAACCAAGCGAGGTTGCGCTTTCGAATCCGACCGAACTGAAGATTGCGAGCACCAGGCCCATCCGCAGCTTCTCCAAACTCACGTCACGAAGCGTCAGTTGACCGAGATCAGGCTGCCAACCCTGTTGGGCTACGATACTCAGCGCTACGAACGAGATCAGAGCCACAGCGCCCACTTGCAGCCAGAGCATCAAGCGAGCCGATATCTGAACGTCCCGATACGCCAGCCAGCAAGCACCCAAGCCAGCAACAATCGTAACTAGCAAGGGAGAAGCATGGAGCCCGAACCAGTCCCGCAGAATCACGTCCGCATAGTTCGTCACACCGGCGCTTACCGAAGCCCCTGTGCCAAGATACGCAATCAGCAAGGCCCATCCTGCCAGCATCCCGAACCGCGAATGCATATTCTCCGCGATGTATGTGTACAAAGATCCCG
Organism: Acidobacteriaceae bacterium; assembly: GCA_036500845.1. Classification (GTDB taxonomy): domain Bacteria; phylum Acidobacteriota; class Terriglobia; order Terriglobales; family Acidobacteriaceae; genus PALSA-350. Next base: position 8,197 of record DASYBJ010000025.1, on the reverse strand, counting down.
GAGAAGCCGAAGTGCGTGCAAACTGGTTGATGTTGAGTCCAACAAGCAGGATAGTGATCGTCGAAATCAAATAAGCAATCGCGCAACCCTCTCCCGCGATCCCAAAGACCAACGGGATCGTCATTACGGGAGTGCAGATTGGCGCGATCACGGCGATCGACTGGGCCAGAGTCTCCGCTGGAGAGAGCGTGCCGGACTTAAGCCCATAGTCGCGTGGCGGTGGCCGCTCTGGCGAGGACAAAGGAGCAGGTGATTCCGTCCTTGTTGAAGAATTGCCTCGCTTCATCCGCATATACTAGCATCGAGGCGCGCCGTCGATTGACATGGAAACAGTAGGGCGAGCGCCGGCCCGGCACTCAGGCACTGTTCGGGTGCCCCATTCAAGCCCGGTTTTGGCTTGAGTGGGGAAGTTAACTGAGATCCCCTGATCCCTATCTTTTTGCGCCACGCATTGCGCCCACGCGCTACACTCACGCACTACACTCGAAAGACCAGTTCCGCGTTTCTGAGAAAAACGAACTTCAAAAAATCGCCTTTAAAAACATTGATCTTCGATACTTGAGGACGAAAGATGGCACAGCCAATCGGCGCCGCGCTCTCCTTGAATCCTCTTTGCGCATCCCATCTGCACTAAGATACTCAATAGCCACCTGTCGCGCCTCCATGAGGAATACGGCAGGTATTTTCTGTTTGGAATGCCCTAGGTACATTAGGGAGATGGCCCGCAGACAGATACCCTGAGACAGTTGCCTGGAGTCGCGACACAGAACCGAAGGGACAGAGAATGGAAAAGCCGAACGAGGGGCGAGCCCGAGTCGTCATTGAGAACCTGGAACCGGAACTGAGCTGTGGGCGCTTTCCCATCAAGCGGGTCATCGGAGACACCGTTGAGGTCGAAGCCGACGTGTTTGCCGACGGCCACGACGAAGTTGAGGCGCGGCTGCTCTGGAAGAAGGATGGGGAAGCAGAGTGGCAGACCGTCCGGATGACCTTCTTGGGCAATGACCGCTGGCGCGGCACGTTTCCCGTCGACCATGTCGGCCCCTACCTCTATACCGTCGCGGGTTCCATTGATCGTTTTGGTACCTGGCGGCACGATCTCGAAAAGCGGATTGCCGCCGGACAAGATCTGACCATCCCCATCCAGGCAGGCGCGATCCTCCTTGAACAAATCGCCTCATCTGTCAAAGGAAAAGACGCTTCGAAACTCATAGCATGGGCGCAAGAACTCAAGGCCCAGAGCAAGGATGCCCCTTCCGCGGCGAAAGCGGCGAAGTTGGCGCTCACAAGCGAGCTCGCCGAAACGGTTCAACTCTACCCCGACCATCTCGTTGAAACCCGCTACAGAAGGGAACTCGGGGTTTTCGTCGACCGTCAGAAAGCCGGCTTCTCAGCGTGGTATGAGCTCTTCCCGCGATCCTGGTCCACCACTCCCGGCAAACATGGCACGTTCCGCGACGTCGCTGCCCGACTGGAATATGTTTCGGAGATGGGCTTCGATGTCTTATACCTGCCTCCCATCCATCCCATCGGGAAGAGCTTCCGCAAGGGCCGGAATAACTCCACCGAAGCTGCTCCGGGAGATGTCGGCAGCCCCTGGGCGATCGGATCGAGCGAAGGTGGACACACGTCAATCCATCCTGCGCTTGGCACGATGGAAGACTTCCAATACCTCCTAAAGCGCGCCGGCCAATTGGGCCTGGAGGTCGCGCTCGATATCGCGTTTCAATGTGCCCCCGATCATCCCTGGGTCACGGAGCACCCGGAGTTTTTCAAAAAGCGGCCCGACGGTTCTATCCAGTACGCAGAAAATCCGCCAAAGAAGTACCAGGACATCTATCCACTGGATTTTGAAAGCTCGAACTGGAAAGGACTTTGGGACGCGCTGAAAGAGGTCTTCCGTTTCTGGATCGGCAAGGGAGTGCGAATCTTCCGGGTCGATAACCCCCACACAAAGGCCTTCCCTTTTTGGGAGTGGGTGATCAAAGAACTCAAGGCGGAAAGTCCTGATGTTCTCCTCTTGGCTGAGGCTTTCACCCGTCCCCGAGTCATGGAGCAGCTTGCGAAGCTTGGTTTTTCGCAGTCCTACACGTATTTCACGTGGCGGAACACCAAGGATGAGATCGTCGAGTACATGTACCAACTGACGCGAACCCAGCTGCGCGAATATTTCCGGCCGAACTTCTGGCCGAATACGCCCGACATCCTTACGGAAAGTCTGCAAGTCGGAGGGCCGGCAGCGTTCAAGAGCCGGTTGGTGCTTGCCGCCACTCTATCGGCGAATTATGGAATCTATGGACCCGCTTTTGAATTAGGCGAACATCTGCCCATCCGGTCCGGCAGCGAAGAATATCTCAATTCAGAAAAATATGAGATCAAGACCTGGGATCTCGATTCACCTCAATCCCTGCGGCCGCTGATTGCCAAGGTGAATGAGGCACGTCGCAATAATCCGGCTCTTCACGGCAACCTCTCGCTGCATTTCCATTCAATCGAGAATCCGATGCTGCTCTGCTACTCCAAACGCGTGCAGAATGCCGGCTCAGATGGCGGAGACAATACGGTCTTGGCCATTGTCAGTCTCGATCCATTCCATCAGCAATCAGGCTGGGTCCAGCTCGACTTGAACGTCCTTGGGCTGGAGGCAGCACAAGCGTTTGAGGTCGAGGACCTTTTGGCGGACCAGCGATATCTCTGGCACGGCTCCCGAAACTATGTCGAACTGCGGCCCCAGGGGATCCCGGCCCATCTCTTTCGCATTCGCAAGCACGTTAGGACGGAAAAGGATTTTGACTACTATCGCTAAACACTCTCACGGCTGGTGGAACGATGGGAATCCATCTGGACGCCGCCGTTCGATCGAAAAACGGCGGCTCGTTGGGGGGCCATCTCACAACACCGTGACTATGACATTACTTTAAGGAACTTGTGATGGCGACCAGATATCAGGAGGCGCGTTTGAAGCGATCGGGAAGCACAACCGATCCTTTGTGGTACAAGGACGCGATTGTTTATGAGCTCCATGTCAAGGCCTTCATGGATAGTAACAATGACGGTATCGGAGACTTTCAGGGGCTCATTCAGAAACTCGATTACCTTCAGGACCTCGGAGTCACCTGCATCTGGCTGCTCCCCTTCTTTCCTTCTCCGCTGCGCGACGACGGCTACGATATCGCGGACTACCTCAGTGTCCATCCCAGTTACGGTACCATCGAGGACTTCCAGGAGTTTCTGAAGCAGGCCCACAACCGCGGCCTGCAGGTCATGATCGAGCTGGTCATCAACCACACCTCCGATCAGCATCCTTGGTTTCAGCGTGCCCGCCATGCACCGAAGGGCTCTATCGAGCGCGACTTCTACGTGTGGAGTGATACGGATCAGAAATATCAAGGCGCACGCATCATCTTCACTGATACGGAGAAATCAAACTGGACCTGGGATCCTGAAGCTCAGGCCTACTACTGGCATCGCTTCTTCTCCCATCAGCCGGACCTGAATTATGACAACCCGCTGGTGATCGAAGAAGTCATCAAAATCATGAAGTATTGGCTGGATATGGGCGTGGACGCCCTGCGCATTGACGCCATCCCATACCTGGTCGAGCGAGAGGGCACCAATTGCGAGAACCTGCCCGAGACGCATGCCGTCATGAAGCGAATCCGCAAGGAGATCGACACGGAATACTTTGGCCGCATGTTGCTCGCTGAAGCCAATCAGTGGCCCAGTGATGTACGTCCATACTATGGCGACGGAGATGAGTGCCACATGGCCTTTCATTTCCCCTTGATGCCGCGTATCTACATGGCCCTCCGTCAGGAGGACCGTCTGCCCATCACGGATATCATGGCGCAGACTCCGGACATCCCTGAGAACTGCCAATGGGGCCTGTTTCTGCGCAACCATGACGAGCTCACCCTCGAGATGGTCAGCGATGATGAACGCGATTACATGTATCTGGCCTACAGCGCCGATCCGCGAATGCGTATCAACATCGGTATCCGGCGCAGGCTCGCTCCTCTCGTCGATAACAACCGCCGTCGCATCGAGCTGCTGAACAGTTTGCTCTTCTCCTTTCCTGGTACCCCGCTCATTTATTACGGGGATGAAATCGGCATGGGCGACAACATCTATCTCGGCGATCGTAACGGTGTGCGCACACCGATGCAGTGGAACGGAGACCGCAATGCAGGCTTCTCCCGCGCTGTTCCTGCGAGGCTCTACAGTCCCGTCGTCATGGATCCTGTGTGGGGGTACGAAGCCATCAATGTAGAGGCTCAGCAGAGTGACCCCTCCTCCTTGCTGAGCTGGATGCGCAATATGATCGCGCTTCGCAAGCTCTTCCGGGTCTTCGGCCGCGGTACTCTGACCTTTCTGAATCCTTCCAATCGCAAGGTCCTGGCCTACGTGCGGGAGTTAGGCAGCGAACGAGTCCTGTGCGTGGCCAACCTCTCCCGCTTTGCTCAACCTGTCGAGCTGGATCTTGAAGCCTATGCCGGGATGGTTCCCGTCGAGATGCTCGGCTATGTGGAGTTTCCACGTATCGGGAAACAGGCCGCCAAGCAAAGCTACCCGCTCACGCTTGGCCCCTATGGTTTTCTCTGGCTTGAATTGCAGCAGCCGCTTGACGAGAGCAGCACCAAAGAGGATGAGCCGGAGATCGCGCTCAACGGCTCGGCCGATTGGATGGGCGTGCTCGAAGGCAACGGTCGCCGCGAGCTGGAAGAGACAATTCTCAAAGAGTTCCTCCCGCGCCAGCGATGGTTCGGTGGCAAGGCCCGGCAGGTCAAGAGCACGAAAATTCAAGATTGGGCCGTGTTCAACAATGGCGCCAGCGCCATCGTGATGGTCGAAGTTACCTATGAGTCCGGTGAACCTGATACCTACTCGGTTCCGCTCGGAATGACGTTTGGCAAAGCTGCGGAAGAGCTGCATGAGAAGTACCCAGGTGCTGCCGTTGCCCGGTTGAGCTCGCCTGACGATGACGGCTTGCTGCACGACGCATTCTTTGCCGACAGCGCGTGCACGGCTCTGCTCAACCTCATTGCCCAATCCGGCCGAATACCATCCCGCAACGGGATGATTCAAGGGCTGGCAAGCAGCATCCTCCCCGAATTGGCAGGCAAGCAGAGTAACCCGCTGGCACCTCGCAGGGGCTCTGCGGAACAGAGCAATACTTCTATTCTTTTCGGCGAAAGATTGATCCTGAAGGCGTTTCGCAGGATCGAGCCAGGACCGAATCCAGACATTGAAATCGGCCGCTATCTCACGGAGTCAGCCCACTTCAACAATATTGCGCCATTTGGCGGTTGCATCGAATATTCACGGGATGGCCAACCCGACGCGGCTCTCGCCATGTTGCAGGGTCTGGTCATGAATGAAGGCGACGGATGGCAGTGGACGCTTGAAGAACTGGATCGATACTACGAGGCCTCTGCGCCGCAGCCCTTCCCTTCGGATCGCATGCAGGACCAACACTTGAGTGCGTTGCGGCTGAGCGAGTCGGAACCGACAGCCCTGGCGCGCGACCATCTCGGCCTTTACCTCGATGCCGCGGCACTGCTCGGCACGAGAACCGCAGAGATGCATTTGGCCCTTGCCCAGCCCACACAAGATCCTGCCTTCATGCCCGAACCGCTCAGCGCGGAAGATATTGCCAGGTTACGTGAAAATCTGGTCAAGCATGCAGGCGCGGCTTTCGATGCTCTCAAGGAAAACCTCTCCCGGCTGCCCGACACAGCGGTGGAACTTGCCGGCCTCGTGCTAAGCCGGAGACGCTCAGTCCTTGATGGCTTCCGGCAACTGCCCGGGGGGGAAATTCACGCGCTGCGCACTCGCATCCATGGGGATTATCATTTAGGACAGGTCCTGCGCACCAAGGGTGACTTCGTCATCCTTGACTTCGAAGGGGAGCCGGCTCGATCGCTGGAAGAGCGCAGGGAGAAGCAGTCGCCGCTCAAGGATGTTGCCGGAATGCTCCGCTCGTTTAGCTACGCGGCATTCTCGGCGCTAATCAAGTACACCTCCCGGCGCCCTGAGGATTTTGAGCGGTTGGAACCGTGGGCGCGTCTCTGGGAACAGTCGGCTTCGGCTTCTTTTCTACGGGCCTACCGTGAGAAGGTCAAGAGTACCGGCGTTGCGCCTCCTGATCCGGGAAATTTCGAGAGGTTACTAGAAGCGTATTTGATCGACAAATCCCTCTACGAATTGGTGTATGAATTGAACAACCGGCCAAATTGGGTGCGGATCCCTTTGACCGGGATTTTGGCGCTATTCCACTAGCCGGAAACAGACATGGCGAAACTGGGACTTCCGGAAGAGACCAAGAAAGACATGCAACAATCGGGAACCGCAGATTTACTGATCGCGATTCCCGCCCCGGCCGATGTCGAAGCATTGCGCGTGGCGGCCAGCGAAGCTGTGCTCCGCATGTCGGCCATGAACGCCTCAGGTGTCGAATTTTCTCTCTCCGGACTCCGTGCGGCCGTAGCATATCCGGGGCCGGGAGGCGCGGAACCTTCCTCTGAAGCCGCCGTGCTCCTTGATCCTGCGGGTACGGGAAGCGAAATCCGATTTCTTCCATTCAATCCCGGTGGCGCGTCCGTCATTCCATGGTTAGCACCTTCGGCTACCTATCAATCGCTTTTCGGCATGGCGCGCGAGTTGGGTGTGAGTGCGTGTGCCGTTGCCGCCTCTGATCTGGCTGCTCTTCGCGCCGAGCTCCTGGGGCCCATGTTGGCGCCGATCCTCGAGAACGGTTGCGATCTGGTAATGCCCGTCTACCCCTTGGGCAAGTTCGAGGGACTTTTGAATTCGAGTATTCTCGCTCCGCTTACCCGGGCGCTCTATGGCCGTCGCGTGCGATTTCCACTAGCCCCCGATTTTGGCATTTCGGCCCGCTTGTTGCCGGAACTGGAGCAGCCCACCCAACGAATCACCTCGCAAGGCTCGACACTTTTTTGGCCCGCGACGGAAGCGGCTTTGCGTAACCGCTCAATCTGTCAGCTCTACCTGGATGTGCACCACCCGGCCACAGCGGACGGAGTCGATTTGAGCACTGTGTTGACCCAGACGGTTGGCCCGCTATTCGCCGAGATGGAGGCGAATGCACCCTTGTGGCAGCGGGTCCGTGGTTCGCAGCCGGTCGAGATTCTGGGAACACCACCGGCATCGCGCACCGAAGAGGCGACCATCGACGTTCGCCCCATGCTCGAGACCTTCGCGCTCGGTTCTCGCAACTTGCAGGAGATGTGGTCGCTCGTCCTGCCGCCAGTCACTCTGCTTGAGTTGAAAAAACTCACTCGCCTTGGTCCAGAGGAATTCCGCATACCGGATGAGCTTTGGGTTCGCATCATCTATGACTTCGCGTTGGCCTATCGCCTGCGAACGCTCAGCCGTGTCCATTTGCTAGGCGCGCTCACCCCGCTCTATTTGGGGTGGGTTGCCTCGTATGTCGGTGAGGTCAGCAAAATGCGTACGCATGAGGCCGAGCAGAGAGTGGAAAGACTGGCTCGCGCGTACGAAGAAGGTAAACCGTATCTGTTATCGCGCTGGCGTTGGCCAGACCGCTTTAACCCCTGAACAGGAGGAGCCCGATGTGGAATCAGGTATTGCAGTCGCTGCACGAATCGATGGCCCGGGTAATCAGCCGGATTGCCATGCTGCTGCCCGGGATTCTGGCCTTCGTTTTGGCCGTCCTGTTCTTCTTGGCAATCGCGTGGCTGTTGGCTCGCCTCATGCGCACCGTGTTGGCAGCGGCCCATTTCGATGAACGGCTGTCTCGTGGTACGACCAGCATCGCGGAATGGTCCCCCAATTACACGCCGACAGCGCTGATCACCAAGGTCGTTTTTTGGGGTACGGTTTTGGTCGGTTTCCTGGTCGGTCTCGAGGCTTTCGGAGCCTCTTCTGATGCAGTCATCTCCGGCAAGCTGCTCGCCTACCTGCCTAACATTGTTGGTGCCGCGGTCATTTTGATCATGGGGAACGTCATCGCGCGTTTCCTCTCCCGCAGCGTCTTGATCGGCGCTGTCAACATGAACCTGCATTATGCGCGGCTGCTGAGCCAAGGGGTCAAATGGCTGGTACTGGTGCTCACCGCAGCGATGGTCCTCGATCACCTTGCGATCGGCGCCGCCATTGTCGATCTGGCTTTCGGCATCCTGTTTGGCGGGATTGTTCTGGCTCTGGCCCTTGCCGT
>DASYBJ010000024.1:0-12388 GCA_036500845.1 Acidobacteriaceae bacterium | reverse complement strand
AAAGAGTGACGAACTCGCTGCGTAATCCTACGCCTTCACATTCAGGGAAGCGATCTATCTCTCAGCTAGGTTTGTCCAACAATGTTCCCTAGAAGTCCCTCCAGAGCTGCAGAGCATACGCAAATCGTCTTAGATTCCGCTTGGCCATTGTGCTCGGAAGGCGTATGTTTGCAGCAACCCACGAACACAGACGGTAACTCCCCAGAATCACGACAGCGCTGCGCATATCTGGTGAAGTCCTCTCCCTATCGGCCCCGCGATTCCTGGTCACAATTTCATCTCACTCCTAAGGAGGCAAGTTCTTTTATGCACAAGTATCTGGGATCATCGGTCGCCCTAGTGGCTTTATTGGCAGGGCTCGGTTTTGCAGGAACAGACAAGGCAGCGGCACAGGATGGGGCCGGCACAACACCACCACCAAAGGTCGTGGAACTTATTACCGAGAATCTGAAAGTAGGACAAGAGGGCGCGCCGCATTATAAAACCGAGAGCGCTTTTCCCCGGGCGTTTGCTGCTGCCCAGTGGCCGCAACACTACTTTGCGATGGACGCCCTCTCCGGCAGAGCAAGAACGGTTTTCTTTGTTGCGTATGATTCGTTCGAGGCTATGCAGAAGGATATAGAGGCCACAGAGAAAAACACCACCCTGTCAGAGGCACTCGAGAGCGCAAAGAGCGCCGATGCCGCACTCTTGGACTCGTACGAAACCAGCACCTATGTTTTTCGCGACGACTTAAGCTTGCGCGCACCGGTAAAGATCGAATCTATGCGCTACTTTGATATCACAATTTTCAATGTACGCCCCGGACACCGCCACGACTGGGATACCTTGTCCAAAATGTACGCGAGCGCCTATGAAAAGACGCCGGATGCGCACTGGGCCACGTTCGAGAAAGTCTATGGCACGCAAAGCGGCAGCAGGTACATCGTCATCACGCCAATGAAATCTTTGGCCGAGGTCGATCAGGAAATGACGGACGATAAGCAGTTGAGATCCACAACCGGCGAAGACGAGAGGAAGAAGCGGGAAGAGCTTTCAGCAGCCACGATCGAATCCAGCGAGTCGCATGTGTACAAAATCAACCCGAAACTGAGCTATCCGCCCGATGCTTGGGTCAAAGCCGATCCGGCGTTCTGGGGACAGAAGTAAAGCCGCTGGTGACACTCCATTTCTGCCGCATTTCGCGTCAGAAATGGAGTGCTTAGATCAATAAGGAACAAAATTATAGCTGCTCTGTATCCGCGTGAAGCGCTAATTCGTTAATGGCAGATCGAGCGGTCCGGCAGGGCGTTGGGATGGGCATCGAAGTTTATCCTCCGGGCGCGGATCTTCTCTCTTATTCAGGGGATTTTTAGGGGATTTGCGAAGGAGTTCGAATCCGGTTCCTACGGCGTTTTCACAATTGGTATAGTCCAGGAATTGGATCCGAACGCGGCTTTTCATCAAGAAAAGCTGCACATAACCAACTCTGGCCAGATCACAGTAATTGTGAAGACGCAATAAATCCGGGAATAAAGAGAAAGCCCAGTTGTTATGCTACAGAAGCGCTATAACGCAACAGTTGGGCAGAAACTAGTCCGATAGGGTCGGTTCCCAAGCGGATTGTTTCGGCGGTTGTTGGCTTTCATCCACAGTATCCTGTACCCGCCATCCGTCCCCGGATTGCCTTTGCCGCACGGCATCACGTAATCTGCGACTGTTTGGGAGAAATTAGCGTGAAGCTGCTAGCAAAATTCAATCTTCTGCTCATTCTTGTTTTCGGTATCGGTATGGCGTTGATCGCGTGGAATTCCCGCGATTTCCTGATGCAGGATGCCAAGAAACAGGTGTTACAACAGGCCGAACTGATGTCCGCATCCGCGGAGGCCAGCCGCGACTACACCGAACAGGAGCTAAGCCCCATCCTCGAGCAGACCCCGCAGCACAAGTCCACGTTTCTTCCGCAGACCATTCCCTTTTACGCCGCTACCTCGACGTTCGCCCGCCTTCGCAAGCAGTTTCCGGACTATACGTACCGGGAAGCCGCGCTCAACCCAACGAATCTCTCTGACCGCTCCGATGATTGGGAGTCCGACCTGATCAGGTACTTCCGGAATCATCCGCAGGACCAGTCACGTATCGGCGAGCGCAACAGTGCCACCGGTGAAACCCTGTACATTGCACGCCCCATCGTTGCTGAGGCTGGATGTCTGAGCTGCCATAGCAGCCCAAAGGTTGCTCCCGCAGCGATGGTCAAGCACTATGGGACGCAGAACGGCTTCGGATGGCAGCAGAATGAAGTAATCGGCACCCGGGTAGTCGCGGTGCCCATGTCAGTGCCCCTGCAACTCGCCGACCAAGGATTCCGCCGGCTTCTCATCAATCTCTCTAGCATCTTTCTGATAGCCATCATCCTCATCGATCTCGGAATGTACTTCATCGTCATTCGGCCGCTTTCTGCGGTTTCCCATTCCGCCGACCGCATCAGTACCGGCGAGCTCGATCTGCCGCCGCTGGCGGTCAAAGGCAAAGATGAAATAGCAGAGGTCACTGCCTCGTTCAATCGCATGCACACCAGCCTTAAGAAAGCCATGGATATGCTAAGCGAAGGCTGAGTTTCCAACAGCGTTTCTACTTTTTCCTTGAGAGCAGAAACTTGCGCCTGTCTGCCTCCGAGGGAATCTGTTCCGCAGCGAGCGCATAGAGCTGGTCTGTGTCTTTAGATTTCGCCGCGAGTTTGCGCACGATAATCTTCGCGATCGGCCCCAAGTAAGTCGCCAACCGCTTTGTGACCTCATCCACTGGCAGATTCGCAGCCACCGCAGTGCCTATCTGTTGCTCCGAACTCGCAGTTCCGCCCTTTCGAGACGTCGCTACAGTTGGGATCGATTGCGCATCTCGCAGTTCCGTCGTGGAAGTCGCGGAAAAGGCAGTGAAGAAATCCTGCGCTGTCGCAAAACGATCCGCAGGATCCTTCGCAAGTGCCTTGAGAATGACGTGCGCCAGCGACTCGGGAAGCCCAGGATTAATCGCCGAGGGCAACACGGGCTCGTTATTCAAATGCGCGCTCGCCACATCGTAGTATGTTGATCCCGTGAAGGGTAGCTGCCCCGTCAGTAGCTCGTAAAACGTCACCCCAGCCGAATAGATATCGGATTGGGGTGTCGCCTTCTGGCCCTTGATCTGCTCCGGGGACAAATAGCTGAGCGTCCCCACGAGAAAGCCCGATTGCGTCAGCTCCACCACCTGGCTGCTCGTCGCAATGCCAAAATCCAGCAGCTTGACTCGCTCATCGACCCCCACCATGATGTTTGCCGGCTTGATATCGCGGTGAATCACGCCTCGTGCGTGGGCGTAAGCGAGCGCGTGCAGAATCTGCTTCGCATACTCCATTACTTTTGGCAGCGGAATGGCCCTCGTCGCTCCAACCCGGCGCAACGTCTCGCCCAGAACCAGCTCCATCACCATCACGAGCTGGTCTTTGTAATAGAAAGCGTTGTGCAACCGCGCGATATTTGGATGATCCAGCGCCGCGAGCAGCTGAACCTCCCGCAGAAACCGCTCAGGAGCATCCATTGTGCCTATCTGGCTTGGCAGCAGAATCTTCATCGCCTCCGCTCGGCGCGAGACTACATGCTGCACCTCATACACAGCCCCCAGACCGCCGGCGCCAATCTTCCGGACAATCTGGTAATCACCAACGCGTTGGCTCGGTTCAATCTCCATGTCAGAAGCAATTCCATCCTAAACCCCGAGAAGGCAACCCACGAATTGGACGATTCGGCTAGCCATGCATTGCCAATCGGACCCGTTCTGATCGCCTCATAGGATGCCTGCGATCATAGCAGCAGATCCGCTCCGCGCGGCGTAAAGGCAAGTCTCTTAGGAGACTACGCGCATACATTCCATTCACTTTGCTGATCTGCCTGGTCAGCTATCCCGCGGCCGAAAATCGGCTAATCTCGGGCTCCCTGGAAGTTTGTGCAAAGCCGACGCGTCTTGTCCCATGGACGCTGGGCACTCCCTTCGCCGGACGGCGTGCGGCGTGACCGATCTCACTGAAACCGCCACTTTTGTACCGCTCTAAGACGGAACACCTGCCGAAGCTCTAAACTACCGCGGTCTTCGCTTGTGCCACGCGCGCTCCAATCAGGTTGAGAGCGCGGTGGGCGGACAGCGCCGCACCTTCCTGCCAGCCCACTAAATGGCTGGTATGATCACCGGCGAAGTAGACGCGGCCCTCGGGCTGAATCAGCCGTTGATATTCTTTGGTCGCCCCAAAATCGAATGGGCTCACCCACGAGCCAAGGTTATATGGGATCTGCCCCCAGCTCACGTAAATAGGGTTCTCCAACTCGCGCGAGCGGCCCGGGTGCAGTAACTCAATCGATTTGCGCGATGCGTCGAGCTTTGACTGCATGTCAGGCAGCCTGCCAAACTCACTGCCATTTTCAATGGAGTACCCGCTGAGAACCACTCCTCGTTCAGAGAAGAGCGATGCACTTGGATACCATACAGTGTCAACGGTCTGCTGCAGGTAAGAGATACCGCCGTAGATGTGGTACTCCTGTTCCCAGAACCGCCGCGCCTCCCACCCTATCTTGTAGGCGGAGTCGTACGTTGCGCCATCGATCACCGCTTTCAGATCAGGCGAAAAGTCCGCGTCCAGCGACTTGAGCATGGTGAGCGGCATGGCGCAGATGCAATAATCTGCAGCAACGGTCTCGTGCTTGCCCTTGACTTGATCGAGATAGACGACGCGAACGCCGGATGCGTTCTGGCGGAGTTGCACCACTTCCGCGCGGTAGCGCACGACGCTCCCCAAACACTTCTTGAACGCCATCGGAATCTGATCCATGCCGCCGATAGGTTGGAACATAGTCGCTTGCCAGTCGATCACATCTTCGACGAGCAAACCCTTCCAGAGATCCGCAGTTAAGAGTGCATGCATGTCCAGCGGATCGTTGTAAATACCCGCCTGATCGCCGGCGTCAGGATTCACCTTATAGCCGGTACGCTCCGATCCTTTGTAGAAAAGATCAGGAGAGAGGTCGCCGTATTGCCGCAAAAACTCCAGCATCTGTTCCTTATCGCCGGGCGTGAGTTCCTGGTCGAGTGCACCCCTCTGGACGCACTTCGCCAGCAACTCCGAAACATGGCCGCGAGTATCGTAGTCGACCTGACGGTTTCTCACCGCTTTGCCGCCGTTGAGCTGGTCCGACTGCAAAAGAGCGCTCCGCGAAGTGTTGACTTCCACTTCCAATGGAACGCCAAGCTCTCGGCAGTAGCCGAGCATGGTCTCGTGAACCGACGGAAGCCGCGCCGGTCCGGCATTCATGTAGAGGCCTTCGGTAAAGCTGCAGCCCTGCCTTACACCACTGGTAAATTCGACCTGGCAATCCTTCCGGATTGTCCAGTTCCTGCCGCCAACCCGGTCCCGCGCTTCGAGCAGCGTACAGGTGTAGCCAAGCTTGCCCAATTCATAAGCGGAGACCAGGCCGGCAATTCCGCCGCCTAAGATCACGACTTTCGTCCCGTTGCCTGAACCGGGGCTCATCTGAACAGTCGCCGCCTTCGAAGCAGCAACCGGCAGTAGCCCAAGAGATTGCATCATCGTAAAGGCGGCGCCATATCCGCCCGCCTGGCCCACCTGGATCAAAAAATTACGTCTGGTAAGAGCCATTCGTGCCCTATCGTACTCGTGAAAAGTCGCTCCGGCGACGGTAGAGTTTCCACCGTCGCCGGAGCCGAGTTATCTCAATGTTTAGAAAAGGATTTTGAGAGCCAGTTGTACGTTGAACGGCTCCCCTGGACCGATGCCGGGCGAATAATTGCCCGCGCCGATTGTGGACCCGATTTGGCCGAAGCTGGAAGTATCCGTATAGGCATTCCCGAGCTGTGTAGGTCCTGGATTTGCAAGGTTCAACCGGTTCCCCACATTGAACATCTCTACACGGAATTGCGTGTTGATTCGCTCCGTAATGGGTGTGTTCTTGAAGAGTGAGAGATCGACGTCTCCAAAACCAGGACCGTAAATGCTGTTGCGCCTAAAGTTCCCCCACGTTCCTGCCGCCGGATCGGCAAACGCAGCGGGGTTGAACCATTGAACGATGCCATTCTGCACCGCGTGCGAAACTCCAGCAAAAGGGTTCCCGATAATATTCGGGCGCTGCGTAAATTCGTTGGTCCCGCTGGTATCGGTTCCGGTGAACAGGTTGATAGGCTGCCCGCCTTTGAAGGTGAACACGGAGTTTACCTGCCATCCGTGCGTCAGCAGAGCCGGCCCACGAAACCCAGGAACATCGTAATTCAAGAAGCCGACAAAGGTGTTGCGCGTATCGAAATCACTATTGCCGTAGTCTCCTGCAAAATTGGTGCTGTCCTGCGGCAACTGTCCTCGATACTGCGTCACTTCATCGAGATTGTGACTGAAGGTATAGCTGAATTGGCTGGTCATCCCGTGATAATTACTGAATTTGAGCACGGTCTGGAGCGAGTTATAGTTCGATGACCCGATACTCATTATCTCGTTGATATCGCCATATTGCGGATAACTGCTAATAAATGGCCTCTCCGTTACCCCCCTATAGAGGGTTTGCTGATAAATCAGGTCGGTCGTTGGCCCGCCAAGATACGGCTGGTTGATGTTCAGGATACTAAGCAGCCGGCGGCCCAAGCTGCCCACGTAGCCGATCTGGACGATCGCCTTAGGTCCGAGCGCCTGCTCGACTTGGAGGCTATAGTTGAAGTTGTAAGGAGTCTTGAAGTTGCGATTGACTGAGAAGACGCCGCAAGGGCTCGACGGACTGCACAGGTTCGTTGTGGTTGGGGTAACCACCGGAAAGATGGACTGGCCGGGTGCAATCGTTGAGGTGTAAGAGGAAAGGGTGTAGACGGGGCTCGGTCCGCCGGGATTGCCCTCGAGTCCATTCGGCGCATTGTTGCCCGGTCGGTTATCCAAGAATGGATTCGCGTTCGGCGTGTCGAAGAACATCCCGAATCCTCCACGCAATACCATGCCCTTCATTGTTGGCGGTGCGAAAGAAAATCCCACGCGTGGACTTATGTTGGCCCAATCGCCCGGATAGACGGAGCCGATCTGTGCTCCCTGAAACGCCAGCCCCTGCGTGGCAGTTAACTCGGGTCGAAAGACCGACAGATTCTGGTAGTCGCCGTGCATCGGCTGGAGATAGTCATACCGGACTCCGTAATTGATGTTCAAAGCAGAGGAAAGCTGCCAGCTATCCTGTGCGAACAAGTCGAAGGTGTTCATGAAAACCTGGCGCTCTGCATTGCCGCGGGCAATTGTTCCGGAAGCAAGATAACCCCCCATAAAGTCGCCGAGCGACAGGATATTGCCCAGTGACTGGCTTGCGCAGGCCGCCTTGAGCGCAGCCGTGGATGCAAAATAGCCGGTACACTTCGCATTGCCCGCCGCGTCCTGATAGTCGGCCGCCCACGGGCCGGTCGCGCCCGTAAACTTGAAGCTGCCAACCGAATGGCGTTGGTAAAACTCATCGATTTGCGCCTGGCGGTATTCGCCTCCAAAGCGAAACGCATGCCTCCCTTTGACCCAGGAGAGCGCTTCGTCGAGATGTCCCGTAATGTCATTCCGCCCCTCCGGAGGCGTCTGGCCGATCTTCTCAAAACCAGTGATCTGAATATTAGGTGCGTTGGTGTAGGGCGAGTTGGTCACAAACCCCAGCGAGTCGACATTAAAGCCGGTCTGTTGATCGTTGAAAACCTGATTGAAGTAGTTCACCCCAATCGTGATCTGGTTGGTAATTTGGGGCGAGAGTGTCCAGTTGTCAACTAGCGAGTAGTTGTATACGTGAATAGGAGCAACTTCAAAGTAATAAGGAATCGTACAATTGCAAACCGGTGCTATCTGATTGCCTTGGCCGAGGAAGGCGCGTGCCGAAAGCGATTGCCGCTCGCTGAAGTTATGGTCGAGCTTGATAACCCCGTTATAACTGTAGCCTGTTTCGGGCGCGGATGGACTGTAATTCGGACTCGATGCGGGACCGGTCAGCGATGACGCCGGCCAAAGAGTGCTGAGCAGGTTTTTCGTAGCAGAGTTTACTGGAACACGGTAGTAGGCGAGCAGCGGTGTCGTCTGTGCCTGGTAGGCCGAGCTCGGCTCCGTGCCTTGATTGCCCGTCGCGATTGTGAACTTCTGCTTCTCAAAATTTGTAAACCAGAAAGTGTGATCTTTCCAGAAAGGGCCTCCGGCAGAAGCTCCCCATTGTTGGTTGCGCAGCGGGGGATTCCCTTGCTGGAACGGGGAAACGATCGCAAGCGCCTCATTGCGGTTGTAATAGTAAGCGCTTCCATGAATCTGGTTAGTGCCTGATTTCGTGACCAGATTCACCGTTCCGCCGGGATTGCGCCCCGTCTCAGGTGAGGATTGCGTCTGAAGGGAAAACTCTTCGACAGAGTCGATCGGTAATGTAACACCCGCAATATTTTCGACGCCACCCTGGTTGACTGCTGGAATGTTATGCCAGAGGTCGTTGTTATCCGAGCCGTCGATCTGCCAGTTTATCTGATTGGCACGCGTTCCGTTCACCGATCCGTATCCGCCCAGCGCATAACCGGAAAAGCCCGGAGCCAGGCCGATCATCTGCGTAAAATCCCGCCCGTTCAGCGGGATATCCTGAACCGTCTTGTTCGGTACAACGATCGTCTGCGTCGGCGTCGTTGTGTCGAGTGCTAGGCCGGAGGCATTTACCTCGACGGTAGTTGTCTCGGAAGCAACCGCGACCTTTAAAGGAAGACTAAAGATCGCGCCGGCTGAGACACCAACCTTTGTCACCCTGAGAGTTTCAAATCCTGACGCCCTTGCGGTCACGGTGTAAGTGCCCAGCGGCAAATCCTGAAAACTGTATTCGCCGGCGCTGGAAGAGATGGTTGAGTGGACTACGCCGGTTGCTTCGTCCGTGGCATCTACTTTGGCGTTCGAAACCGCAGCGCCTGCGGCGTCCGTCACAGCCCCATTGATGCCGCCACGGAAGGTTTGTGCTCCGGCGATAGAGGTGGCGAACAGCGCACTTAGGACAAATGCGCAAACAGAGCGGGAGCGAATGCTTCCAGGTAGAAAGAACATAAGACAACCTCCAAAGAAAGCTTGCGAAAAACAAGTTGATCCGTGCCCTCTGAAAGCAGGGGTTGGGGTGACACAACTATTTCTTGGGGCTTCAACTTGGAAGTTGCTACAGAGGTACTTCGCAGGCACGAAGACACGTGTCAGACGGTACCCCTTCCACTATGAAGGCAGACACGTATCGATCGCGAGCTCTTTCGACCGCGACCGATTCCCTAAAGTATGCGGATCTGCAAACGAAATCAACTACAAAATCGTCAAGCAGGCTCACTGGATCGAAAATGATGGCGATTGGAGGCTGTAGAAAGAGGATGCATCGTCGCGGGCATCGAGTTAGTCAGCAGAGCTTCTATTGCAGAAGAGAGAGCACCCGGCGTGCACTAAGGACAGGAAACTGAAGCAGTTGCAAGTACTTCATTTAATCTTGCGATGCATTTACCGAATGGATTCCCACGCACATCAGACCCCTTGCAATGGGACATGCGGTTACAAGAATTTGCTAAACAGACTCAGTTCCGTCTCGCTCATCACGCGGGCTGAATGGTCTCGCGGATAGACGCCCAGCCCGTGGGGCCCAATTTGTAACACACATAGATAACCATTGAACGGTCCTTACGGCCAATCAAGTACTTGTGGAATCCCAATCCTTTGACGACGTCAGGATCGTGATAGGCCCTGATATCTTCGATATCACCGCGGCAAAAAGCCGCCCGAATGGAGTTTCCCGTTCTCTCGAGCGAGTCCCGATCTTTCTTCGACCCAGGTAACGGTTGCTGCCAAAAAATCCTGCTGGGGGCACAGTCGACACAATAAGAGTGATCAGCAGCCCTGCTCCAAAGCTGATATCTCGTAGGGCGCAATTCTATCCCGCAGCTCGTGGCCAGCTTCACGGAGAGAGAACGCGGACGACGCCCGCGCTTACGATCGAAGGCAACCGCCTGTCTGCCATTTGAGTCCCACAAACTATGAGCCTTCTTGTGACATCTCGCATGAACCAGGGCTTCCGCGCTGACCTGGGCGGATTCCCCGGCGACGCACCCGACGTTCTACCTTATCCAGGCCCCGATCCGAGCCCCGATCCGGAACCCACGCCGGTGCCCGATCCGGATCCCGGGTTGCCAACCGATCCCATGCCCACACCGGAGCCGGTCTTTCGATTACTCCTTACGCTCACGTATTGATCTTTGCCCCGCTTACGCTCTTCTTTGATCAAGAAGGGAAGCGATCGCAAGGCAAAAGTATCTTGCTAGCACCAGTCGCAAACAGGCAATCATACCCCGCGGGAAGAAACACGCTAACGCTTTCTCAGACATCCAAATTCAGCAGCTGACCTTTCCCGTCTCCCCGCCACTACACTTGCTCTGAGGCCGCCCTCTTGAACACAGAGCGAGTTTCCGAAGCCGATCCCTCCATTCAGGCGGCCGATGCGTCCAGCGGCGGCCGCCTCGTCGCACCAAGCCGCTTCTTCTGGATCGTGCTCCCCTACGCAATCTATATCGGCTTCACGACCAATGGCGCGGTCTCGCTTCTGCTGCGCCGGGTCGGCATGCCTGTCGATCAGGTAGCGAACGCGATCGCTCTCCTGGGCATTCCCTCTTCCATCTATTTTCTTTGGAGCCCGCTGGCCGATCTCTGGATACCGCGCCGTGCCTGGCATCTGCTTGCTACGCTTGGCTCCGCAGCCGCTCTGACTTTCGGCTCGTTCGCCCTCTATCGAAATCCCCAGCTTTCAGTCTGGATCTTCTTCTTCGGCATGATCTTTTGCATGCTGATCTCCTCCGCGTATGGCGGGCTTATGGCCTCCATGATCGCGCCGGGGAACCGTACACGAGCAGCCGCTTGGTCACAGGCCAGCAACCTCGGTGGCGGTGCGATTGGGCCCGGAATCATCCTCTATCTGGCCCTGCATTTGCAGGTCGGCCTCTGGGCTCCTCTCGCCGCGCTCCTGTTGATTGCCCCCGGACTAACGGTGCTGTCTCTGCATGAGCCGCCGCGCCACGCCAGCCCCAATTTCGGCGCGCACCTGCGTCAGGTCGGTTACGAACTGCGCGAAACGTGCCTTACGCCCAAGAACTTCTTCGGACTGGTCCTCCTGCTGGCTCCGCCTGGAGCCGGCGCGCTCATCGGCCTGCTGCCGGCCATCTCGCCCGACTTCCACGTGGAAGGTACCTCGGTCGTCTGGATCAATGGAGTCGGTGGAGGGGTGCTCATGGCTATTGGCTGCCTCGCCGGGGGCTGGGTGCCCCGCTTCGATCGCCGCATCGCTTACGCCCTTGCCGGTGCATTGAATGCAATTCCTGCCTTCTATCTGGCCTTCGCCCCGGCCACCTATCGCGTATATATGGTGGGAACCGTCGTCTATCTCTTCACCATCGGATTTACTTCAACCCTATCCATGGACCTGGTGCTCGATATCGTGGGGACTGTAGGCAAGAGCGGAAGCTTGCGCTACTCCATCCTCAGCGCGCTCTCGTATCTGCCCATCGCCTATATGACGTGGATTGAAGGACGCGCGGCGCACGCGTATGGATTTCGCGCCGTGCCTGCGACCGAGGCCATCAGCGCTTTGTTCGACCTCCCACTGATTGTCCTTTGGGTATTCTGGCGGCGAAGGAAAAGCCGCATCGCGGACCGGGAAATTCGCGCCTAGGATGGGTCCATATAGGTCTACACCGGAGCCACTCGGTTCCGCTCGACTTTTCCAGCAATAGAAACACTTCCGCGACCTTGGTCCTGCACAACAATAGGAAACTGCTCCAGAAAATCATGTCCAAATAGGAGACACCAATGAAAGATCCGGAGATTGCCATCAGACAGGCCGAACTCATTCTCAAGCTCTACGAGTTGCGCCGCGAGACGGTGATGCGTGCGGCACGGAGTTATGTCGGAGGCGAGTTCATGCCGAGCTCCGTCGATGAATTTGTGAAGCTCGTAGCCGCAGGCGACCAGAAGACCGGCTACATCCTTCAGGTTTACGGGTATTGGGATATGCTGGCCGGCTTCGTCGTTCACGATGCCCTGGACAAGTCGCTGGTCTACGACACCTGTCAGGAGATGTACTTTCAATACGCAAAGATCCAGCCCTACTTGGCGGGATTTCGCCAGAAGATGAACCTGCCGGAGTTTCTCAGGAGTATTGAGTCCGTCATTGAGGGCTCAGCGGAGGGAAGGTCTCGTCTTCACGACATGCGCAAGAATCTCGACGAGATCGCAAAATCGCGCGCCTCGAAGAACTCGGCTGCCGCATCCTGATTCACCCGCTTTGACTGCATGCGAGGCCGGATGACGGCAAAATCTACCGTTCGT
>DASYBJ010000023.1:0-10818 GCA_036500845.1 Acidobacteriaceae bacterium | reverse complement strand
CGGGCCGTCTCACCTGCAGCTATGGTATGTGCGAGTGCCGATCTCTTCCGTGTTCCCGGGTGCTCGAAAGCGATGGTCTCGATCCCACCACCGAAAACTGTGTGCTTCTCTTCCAGCCGATCGAGCGCGGCGTTCAACTGCGCGACAACTGCTTCGGCTTCGTCAGCGACGACGATCAGTTCGAGATCGATCTTTTTGTATAGCATCTGAATACCTCTCGCCTCCAATCTTATGCCTGCCCGACTCCGAAGCGCACCCCGGTTGCCCGAGTCGGGGGCTACGCTGAAATCGAAGACGGAGCGGAGACCTTCGCGTAACCGCACGGTTTACTGCCGTATCTGCTCTGGTTATCGCAATGTAATGACGATCGGCGTATGGTCGGATGGTTTTGGTTGCGCCCGCGGTCCTTTGTCGATCTCGCATTCATGCAATCGCGCGGCTAATGCCGGGGAAAGCAAAAAGTGGTCGATACGGATCCCGCGGTTGTGCTCGAATGCTTGACGGAAGTAATCCCAGAAGGTGAATTGGCCGCCTTGCCCCGGATGGAGCGATCGAAACGCGTCCGTGTAGCCCAGACTGAGAAGCTCGCGATAGAGAGCCCGAGGCTCCGGCTGAAAGAGGGCATCGCGGATCCACGAGGCGGGCTTGTGACAATCAATATCTTCGGGAATGACATTGAAGTCGCCCCCTATGAGCGTCGGAACGTCACTTTGCCGCCAGATGGTCATCTGATTCATAAGCCGTTCCATCCAGGCCAGCTTGTATGCGAACTTAACGGTTCCCACGGGATTCCCATTCGGGAGATAGATGTTCGCAAAACGAATGTCTTGGATCATCACTTCCAGGAATCGGGCGTGACTGTCCGTCTCATCTCCAACGAGAGTGGTGCTGATGATCTGGAGAGGATGGCGCGAAAGGATCGCGACTCCGTTATATGTCTTCTGCGTTACTGCTGCGCTCTCATACCCGAGTTCGGTAAAAACCGCGGCCGGGAACTCCGTTGCCTTGAGCTCTTGCAGGAGCAACACATCCGGATTGCGCTTCTTCAGCCACTCGGTGACGAGTTCCAGTCGCGCTCGGATGGAATTCACGTTCCAGCTTGCGATCACCATGCTTATCTCCGTCGACGTTCAAACTGAGGCGTCGATAGCCTATGGTCGCAGACGAAGGCCGGCTTTAGACATAGTGCTTGTCTTCCTGGTGCGGGTGGTTGTCTGTGCTTTTTGCTGTGGCTACTGCACGAGTATGGCCTGCCCTGCGTGGTACGACGCGTGATTGGTTCGGCTGATCAAAACGGCGAGGCGATTCCGCAGAGGGTCCTTGGCAAACTCCTCTTCCGAGACAGCGCTGTGCTTCTGCAGCCACTCTTGCGGGGTCAGCGCTTCGAAGCCTGCGGTGAGCTTGCTGTTTACCTCGGTCCACATCCTCTTAAGAGCCGAAGGAGAGACGGAATCAGGCAGGGATCGATCGGGATTGTTCAAGAAGGTCTGGTCCAGCTCAGGGTAGAGGCGTTCCCCCAGACCGAGCATGGGGAACATGCGGTCGTGCGTGGCCGTCAGATGACCTACGAGATACCAGACACGATTCTTGCCTGGAGCGACCTGCCGTTGCAACTGTTCGTCGGTGAATGATACGACGGCTTGATCGATACGACCGATCACAAGCTTCCACGAGTTCAGAGCCGTACTGGCCAGTATTTCTTCAGATATCACACAAACCTGCTTTCCTGTGGATCACGACGGCAAGTTATACCTCATGAACCAGCCCTCGATGACTCGCGGAGAGCGTGGACGTGGTTTTCGTTCAACAAATACTGTACTGCTCGCTCGTGTCAAACGCCTGGCCCACGAGCTTTAGTCCAGCTTGGCGGCCAGTTCTTCTCCGTTGCATAGATTCGATCTAACTGATGAGCGAGAGCCCCCTTGGATTCACAAAGAAATCGTCTGGCTTCGTCATCTGAAGCTGCATCGGAGGGGCTTGGCGCCAAGCCAAAGAAGATGACCGCACAGCCCGGGTGAAGCGAGAGAACGAAGCAAGAGAACCTGGATTTAGCACTTTGTTTGTGTCTTGTGTTACAGGATGGAGAAATCGGCGAAATGGAGATTATCATTAGCGAGACGCACGCCTACATCCCAGTCCCAAGTGCCAGGCTGCATTGGGATCGATCGGAGAGATTCTAAAGCGCATGCAACCGCACAATCCAATCGAGCATGTTGTGATTATCGTGAAAGAGAACCACACCTTCGACAATTACTTTGGCTCCTTCCCCGGCGTAAACGGCGCGATACTTCCGCCGGCGCAAGACCCGCCCGCTGGAGGCGACCCGCGACACGACCATACGGCATGGTTGGAGCGGGCGACACACGCGGTGAAACTGCAATACAGCGAAAAGGACATTCCCGCATATTTCTCGTTCGCGAGACAATTTACGCTGTGTGACAACTACTTCACAGAAGTGGCAAGCCAGTCCGAACCCAACCATTTGATGCTCATCGCGGCGGCCTCCCCGATCATCGATAATGCGAACAAGAGCCGGACATACCAGCCGCAGGAGCCTTTCAAGATTCCGACGCTGCCGAAGGCACTGGAGAAGGCGAAACTTACATGGGCTACGTACGGAGACCCCGGCTTCAGTTACTTCCACAAAATCGAAGAGCTGAAGGGCAGCCCAAATATTCTCCCGTGGACTAGATTTGACACAGACGTCGCGGCGGAGAAATTACCAAATGTGTGTTGGATGTACGCACCGAGCAGTCCAGTGGAGCTTTCGGAGCATCCCCCGTACGGAAAAAACGCGGGGCAGCAGACGGTCAAGCTGGGGACCCAATGGACCGCTGAGCGCGTCCACAAACTGGGCCAGAGCAAGCTTTGGGGGAGCTCAGTGATCTTTATTACGTGGGACGATTTTGGTGGCTGGTACGACCATGTTGATCCGCCGCTGAAGGACAAGTGGACAGGAGGAGGTCCTGCGAAGGGGCCTAGTTACACGAACACGCAATTCAGCTATGGAAACCGCGTGGGGTGTTTAGTGATCAGCCCCTACTCGAAGCGAGGAGTTGCCAAGGCGTTTCATTCGCATGTGAGCCTGGTGAAGTTCTGCGAAGTAACGTTTGGGGTGAAACCACTGAACGCAAGAGATCAGGCTTCGGACGATATGTCGGATTGCTTTGACTTCAACCAAAAACCGTTGGCACCGCCAGCTTAGGGAATCCCGGTTCGCTCAATAGAGCATGTTGGCCGGATGATGCTCTAAGCGGAATGAGTAAGTGCCTTTAGCGGAGAGCAAACGTGTTCAGGATAGGCAAGAGTGTGGCTGCGCATATCTCTGGAGGTGCGCAGCCACACCGAAGACTACTGCTTTCTGTGGCCGACGAGAGAGAACATGGCGCCCTGAGGATCGTGGCCTAGAACGATCCAGAGGTCGCCCGGAACCTGATGGGGACCCATCAGGACCTGGCCATTCTTCTCTTTTATGCGTGTGACTGCTGCATCGATATCCTCAACGTTGATGTAATAGAGCCAGAATGGGACTGGAGACTTGCTCGGGTCCCGCGTCATCATGGCTCCCATCTGAGCGCCGCCATTGTTGAAAATTCTGTAAGTGCCGGCCGGTCCCATGTCCATCGTGGTGTCCAGGGTCCAACCGAAGATTCCGGAGTAGAAGGGCCATGCAGATTGTTCATCGTTGGCCGAGAGTTCATTCCAGCCGACGGTGCCTGGCGAGCCGGCCGGGGGACGGGGCGGTGCATAGTCGAGAGAGCCTTTAAACAAGAGGAAGGTGGCACCCTGCGGATCCTCCACAGAGGCGAAACGACCTATCGTTGGGATATCTAGCGGCGGAAAGTGCAGTTTACCGCCGGCTTGTTCTACGCGTTTGGCATACGCATCGACGTCATCGACACCGATGAAGCCGACCCAGGCAGGCTTCATGCCGGCAGCTAGCATATCGGGGGTAAGCTGCATGAGGCCAGCGGTGCTGAGGTCGCCGACCGAGAGAAGTTTGTAGGGAATGCCGCCGGGGTCGCCAGAGTTCTTCGCTTGCCATCCCACGACGTGAGTATAGAAGTCCTCGGCTCCCTTAGCGTCTGTCGTTCTGAGCTCGTGCCAAACAAAGTCGCCTGCGCGGGCCTTGACTGGCGTGGTCACTTCCTGCTGCGCTGTTGTGCTCATTTTTTGGTCCTTTCTTACTGAGTTGGATGTGCCATCAATTTTGTTGATGGGCGGCTACAGCTCGAGAGAACGTGCGGCAGCTAGGTTGGCTCTTCACACAGGACTGCAGGGATCTGAGCCGTGGCAGATTGGAATGTCTCTATCCTTCTGCTGCGCGCTCAAGCTCAGCGATATCGAGCTTCTTCATCTTCAGCATCGCCCGCATCGCATTCGGGTTCTTAATCAGGTCTGGCAATCGCGCTGGTACGATTTGCCAGGAGAGACCAAACTGGTCTTTGACCCAGCCGCACTCGCTCTCTTTCCCTCCGGCGGAGAGCTTCGTCCAATATTCGTCTACCTCCTCTTGCGAGTCGCAGCGGATGACGAACGAGACCGCTTCAGTGAATTTGAATATCGGGCCGCCATTGAGTGCCGTGAACTTCTGACCGTCGAGCTCAAACGCGATCGTCAGGATATTGGGGGGGGCGGCGCCGTTCCCCGTATTGTGCAGCACCTCGAGACGACGAGAGTTCTTAAATACCGAGAGATAGAAATTTACCGCATCTTCTGCGTTGTTGTCGAACCACAGGAACGGCGTAATACGAGGAAAACTCTTGAGTGCGCTCATGGAAATCACCTTTTTTCTGGGATCACTTACTCATCTCGACAATTGCCAAGCGGGCGGTACTAGAAAATGCTCTTCGGCATGTGTACGCCGTCCACAACAACCTACCAAAGTGAAATGTACACTGTCCACAAGACGCGATGAATGCCGCAAAAGAAACTCGGCCACCCGTCCGAAAGACATTCCGTCACGGAGACCTGCGGAGAGCCTTGTTAGAAGCTGGCATTGAACTCGCGCGCGGCGGCGGTCCCCATGCCGTTGTACTCCGGGAAGCGACACGGCGCGCAGGAGTGGCTCCGAATGCTGCCTACCGCCATTTTTCGAGCCACAGTGATCTTCTACAAGCGGTCAGAGCGGCTGCTCTTTCTTCGCTCGCTCTTGCCATTGAAGCGGAGATCGCGGGGGTGCGGCGCAGCAAGCGTCCGGCGGAATCGGCGCGAGCGACTCTTCGCGCCGTCGGGACAGGCTATCTGAAGTTTGCACTTACAGAAACTGGTCTCTTCCGGACGGCATTCTCAGTCCCTGATCAAGTGGAGGACGATGTCGATACCGCAAAGACAGGCAGGAGCGGCCTCAACCCGTTTCAACTGCTTGGGTCGGCTCTTGACCTGTTGGTGGAGGCAGGTGTCCTTCCAAAGGAAAGAAGACCGGGGGCGGAGTATCTTGCCTGGTCTGCTGTTCATGGTCTGGCTTTCCTGACCATTGAGGGCCCACTGAGCAGCGCATCCGACGCGGAGATTCGCGCCCTCTCAGATCGCCTTCTGCAAATGGTTGAAAATGGTCTTTGAGTTTTCCACGTACCGCAGGGATTTGCTGTGTTTCTCGTGACCCGTTTGCCGCTGCAGCAGAAGTTGAAAGAGACGCAGTGTAGTGGCTCTGCACGCCTTGTGCGTGAGTCGACCTGGCAGACTTCGAGTGAGCAGAGTTCCCTGACGTCGCGGCCCTTGTACCAAAACTTACCTGAGCGCCCCGAGGAGAACCGTCAGGAATCTTTGCGATAGAGCAGCTCGCGGATCGCTCGCCGCCTCGCCTCGTTCACTTCACTGTCGGCCTTGCGTTCGTCGGCGTCCAGACGACTCTTCGATGTGCCGTCCATTGACTCGGGAGTACTGCACTCGGGACATCGGTTGGCGAAGCCGGGTTTATCTGGTTTCAGCTCGAACTCTTCACCGCAAAGAATGCAAATCTTAATCGGAAAAGGCATTGCACATTCATGCTAAAACAATCGCTCCCCCAAATTAAACCCCCTGTGCTCACTGCCCCAACCGCGGCTTCGCGCGGTTTCGTGAGCTGGGATACATGCACATTTCGTTAGGGTTGGGATTGGCTTCTGCGGGTTTGGCTCAAAGACCAGAGAGGCCGGGCGATCAGGAGAGCTCCTAGCACAAGCGTGATGGTGATGGGTGTACGAACTCCCGGCTTCACGATCCACCAATAATGGACCACTCCAGCACTCGCCGAAAGATAGACAAGGCGATGGAGCAGTTGCCAACGTTTGCCCCCTAGCTTGCGAATCGACCATTTCGTCGAAGTGAGTGCTAGAGGGACCAAAAGAAGCCAGGCGGTGAAACCCGCCAGCACATACCGGCGCTTGGCGATATCGTCCAGGATGGTCTGGAGATTGAACCCCGCAAAGAGCCAGACGTAGGTCAGTAAGTGAAGGCAGCCGTAAAAAAAGGCGAACAGTCCGAGCATGCGCCGAAAGCGTATGACCCAGGAGAGGTGCGCTGACAGGCGCCGGACGGGCGTGATTGCAAGACTGATGACGAGCAGCCTGAGTGTGGCATATCCCGTCGCGTGAGTGACAGTCGCAATCGGATCCGGTCCAAGGTCATCTTGAAATGCGTGCAGAAGGAGCAAGGCGAGGGGAAGCAGGCAGAGTCCGAAAACAATTATCTTTAGGACCAGGAGCGCACGCGGCCCAGGCATGGCCGGCCGAGCTCGAGTCGAGCCGTTCTTCGGGATTTCAACTGGAGTCGCGGTTTGCGTAGAGGACTCCCCCAAGTGGATCTTGTCTGTATTCCTTGAGAATTACACATGAGGAAGGTCGGTCCAAAGGCAATTCTTTCTCAAGGTCAGAGGCCGAGGGAACATACGGCTCCCTCCGCTCGCCCTTCCCAGGCTCGCTTCGCAATTCACCCTAATATTCCAGGGCTGCGCGGTACTGCCGCTCTCGCCCTCTTGCTCCGCTCCCCCTTCCCAGGCTCGCTTCGCAATTCACCCTGGCGTGCTTTGGGGCGTGCTTTGGGGTTTTCTTTCTCCCAACGCATCAAAGATTCCACCGCAGTTTGGGCACTTCACCTGATGGAAACCCGTACGAATCAGTTCCTTTGGCTGAATGTTGTAGCCGCACAGTGGGCACGGCAGAGAAAAGTCGAATTTGGGGACGCCCTTGAATCTTGGCATCACTTTCCCCACCGACCGTCTGCCGTGCGCACTGGCTTGCGCAACAGTTTGTAGGAGAGCCGGCCCTGGAAGACCTCAGACGGCAGATACTGTCGATGCTCTCTGCAGATCGGACACTTCGCGGCGATTGGCTGCGCCGGCATGGTCTCAACCGGCGCCGGGATGTTCTCTCCGCATCCCTTGCATCGGATCACGAAGCTCATGAGAGGTGCCGGTCCGTGAAACATGCAGACCAGCATAGGCGAACAAAAAGAGAAAGTCATCCACAGAATTTACGCATCATGATACGGGCCACATGAGGGGACCAGGTCTCCGGGAAGTCTCGAGATCAATGGAACCTGCCGGCACACGCGACTGCTAGGCCAGGGCCTTAACAGCCGGACCGCTGTCTAGCCAGAGAGAATCTAGCGGCTGAATGCCAGTACTCCTCGCTCGCGGTCGACCGCAACTCGGGTGATTCCAAGCGCTACGGGACTCATAAGTCCGTCGAAATCCTGGCCTGCATCACTGCTGTTGTGGACCACAAATGCCGGCTGCTTCCCGAGCTCTGCTTCGCCGAATCTGAGGCTGCGGAGCCACACTTGATTGCGCTCGAAATCGCCAATCATATTGGTAGACCGTTGGACGGCGCTGATTTTCATATCCAAGACCGGCTGCGGCATTCTCTTTTCGAAAATGATGAACGAAGAGGCCCCGGTATCGACAAGCAGACGTACCGGCATGTGATTTATCTCTGCATCGACGGTCGCTACTCCTTCCTTCACTCGCAGTGGGATAGAGATTGGCAAGGGTGGAGGGGGACCGAAGTGGATCGTGCGCGACGGGTAGTCAATCATGAAGGAGCTTTGGCCCAGCACATCCAGACCAATCATTCCGTCGATGCGAACTGGCAGCGCTTTCTCAAGAAATGACAAATCTTCAACCAATACATAGAAATTGTCTTTTCGAATCGGACCGAATTCCAGACTCGGCACGATTGCCTGTCCGCCTTGCACCCTGCCACCTAGAACTGCGATACTGGTGGGCCGTTCCTCCAGATGAAGCTTTCGCGCGATCCGCGGATCAAGGACGGTGGGGATCGCCCCTGTATCCAACAGGAAATTGAGGCCTTTCAGTGGGCCAACTGAGCCTCGGACGACAATCAAGTAGTCGCGATAGAGATCGA
Source organism: Acidobacteriaceae bacterium (assembly GCA_036500845.1). Classification (GTDB taxonomy): domain Bacteria; phylum Acidobacteriota; class Terriglobia; order Terriglobales; family Acidobacteriaceae; genus PALSA-350. The sequence continues at coordinate 2,473 of DASYBJ010000023.1, read as the reverse complement.
ATCTAACCTTCGTTTGAACAGTTTGAATGTGAATTGTTTGACCGGCCTGGGTCTCCTGATATCCCCGGGCAAGTGGCTGACCGGCCATCACCAAACCCAGTAGAACGCTCAATACCCAGTAATAACGACTGCGCATAAGCCTCACCTCACCGTGAAGGCCATGTTCGGTCGGGAGGCCTGGGACCTCCATTCACTAGAGCTAGCTTGTGTGTCTAGAGTTGATTACGCGCCGGGAGACACATTGGAGAGAACTGGGAGATCATGGTCTCCTGAAAAATAGTTGAACAAACAGGCCGTCTATGGCATTAAGGGAAGGCGGGACGGACAATGCTAGACACCTCCATAAACGGGAGCCCAAAGATGCGCAATGGGACCCAAACAATTCGGTTTGGGGCGTTTGAGGCTGATCTCCAGTCCGGAGAGGTCCGCAAATCAGGAGCCCGCATTAAGCTCCAGGATCAACCCTTCAAGGTGTTACAGATTCTGTTGGAGCGCCCGGGCGACTTGGTCACTCGCGAGGAGCTTCAGTGCCGTATCTGGCCGGAAGAGAGTTTTGGCGATTTTGACCATGCCGTGAATGTCGCAGTCGGCAAACTCCGAACGGCGCTAGGGGATTCAGCCGACAATCCATCCTTTATAGAGACGGTACCCCGCCGTGGCTACCGCTTTGTGGCGAGATTGGATGGTGGCTCGGTTGTTGCGTATCCAGCCGAGGTCCCGGCAACCAGCGCTCTCCCCACCAGAGTCCGCTCCGGCCGCAAGCGGGCGCTCGTGGCGTTTCTAGCCATCGTCATCGCCGGAGTCCTCGTCGGGTTGGGTGTCTTCCTCGGGCGACGGACAGCCCGCCCGTATGCGCCGGAGTTCCAGCGTCTAACGGTCCGGCATGGCGCGGTCTATTCCGCCAGGTTCGCGCCTGACGGACACAGTGTGATCTACGCTGCCTCGTGGGACGGCGGGCCGGTCGAAATATTCTCAACCGACCTGAATTTCTCCGGCACACGAAGCCTCGGATTGCCTGGGAGTGGGCTGCTCGCGGTTTCTTCGTCCGGCCAAATGGCGGTGGCGGAGTCGGTGGATCCCCGTTTTATGATGACGCTCAGGGGCACCCTTGGCCAAGTCCCGCTGACGGGCGGGTCGCCTCGCCAGATCGCCGAGAACGTAGACTGGGCGGATTGGGCTCCGGATGGAAAAACCCTTGCCATTGTCCGCGATATGGCAGGCAGACAGCGTCTTGAATTTCCCGTGGGGCACGTTGTCTACGAAACCACTGGTTGGATCAGCCATCCCCGGGTATCGCCCAAAGGCGACCAAGTGGCATTTCTCGACCACCCCAACGACAAGGACGACCAAGGGGTCGTTTCGGCCGTCGATCTCAGGGGACACAAAAGGATTCTCTCCACAGGATGGGAGAGTGAGGAGGGGCTGGCATGGTCTCCGGACGGGAACGAGGTGTGGTTCTCGGCCACCGATACCGGACTCCAACGGCGCATTTATGCGGTGGATCTTTCGGGCCACCTCCGCATGACCTTCCGTGCCCCTGGGGGAGTCACGCTCGAGGATATCGCCCCGGACGGGAAACTGCTACTAACCCGCGATGAGCCACGAGCTGGATTCATGGCTTTGGCGGCCGGAGCAACCCGAGAACGGGACCTCTCGTGGCTAGATTGGTCGCTTCCTATCGATCTCTCTCCGGACGGCAACACGATTCTTTTCGACGAGCAGGGAGACCAAGCAGGCCCAAACTATACGGTCGCCATGCGCGACATGCGAGGATCGCCACCGGTTCCATTGGGCGAAGGGATGGCCGACGGGTTTTCTCCTGATGGGAGATGGGCGGCTGCGACTGTTGGCTATACCCAACTCGTGCTGTTGCCGACCGGGGTGGGCACAGCCAAGCGAATCGAGCGGGGCGACATTCAACAGTATGGGCACATAGTTCGCTGGTTGCCTGACCGCAAGCGGATCATCTTCTCCGCAAACCAGGCGGGGCACGAGACGCGTTGCTTCATTCAAGACATCGATGGCGGCAAACCGCGTCCTGTAACGCCGGAAGGAGTTACTTTGTGCCAGGTCTCGCCGGATGGGAAGTTGATTGCAGGGAAAGATCTCGGGGGAACTCGAGGCCGTCTGTATCCAACGGATGGAGGGGAGTCGCGCCCAATCCCGGGTTTGTTGCCGGGAGAAAGTTTTGCCTGGACCTCCGACCCGAAATTCATGTATGTGCAGCAAGGGAAACGGGTCCCGGTGAGGATCTACCGATTGGATATTGTGTCGGGGCAAAGGCAGCTCTTCAAGGAGTTGAACCCTGTGGACATGACGGGACTCTGTGACGTCCACCACATCATGCTGAGCGCAGACGGCCGAGCCTACGTTTACGGCTATACGCGTCTGCTTTCCGATCTGTATCTGGTTACGGGACTCAAATAGAGAAGTTATCGCCCGTACTCGTCGTGGCGACGCACCCAGAAAGGTC
>DASYBJ010000022.1:0-5020 GCA_036500845.1 Acidobacteriaceae bacterium | reverse complement strand
GCTCGTCGAGATCGTCCCACCCCGAGCGCCGGCGGGAAATGCGCGCCACGATGTGCGCCAGGATGCGCGCGTCTGTATCTTGCTTGAATTGCGGCCCAACGGCCAGAATACGATCCGGATTTTCCGTCCACACGAGTCCGCGCCAGCCTTGTTGCCTTTTGACAAGTGGAGCGGGAGTGTATTCGGCAGCCACTTCAACTATGAGGACTTTCTCCAGCCGGAGTATTACTGGCAGGGCCAGACGGTTCTTAAGAGTGCCAGATTTGGCGCTCGCGATTGCGATGTACTGAAGAGTACACCGGGCCCATTGGATCATTCGCACTATGCCGAGGTCCAAACGTGGCTCGACCACACCATCGGCTACCCCGTCTATGTGGAAAAGACGCTGAAAGATGGGGGAATCGTGAAGGAATTCACATACTTCGGTTTGAGCAAATCGGGCGGAGTCTGGTCAGCCAGACAGGTGGAAGTGAAGATACATGGCCGCCCCGGATCGACCCTCCTGATTATCGAACGCGGACGCACAAAAGCAAACCTCAGCATCAGGGACTTCAGTCCCGAGCAGATCAACCAATTCAAGGATCACCCATGACCCTTCTGTTCGTATTTTCGGTTGCCATTGCGGCGTTGCCCGTCGCGGGATTCCTCTATCAATGCATCGGCGGCAGTCTTGACCGAAGGCGGTATACCGGTCGGGGTCGTTGGGTGGAAATTGAGCGAGGGCGAAGGCTTTACGTGGTCGAGAAGGGATCGGGCGGACCTGCCGTGCTCTTCGAGGCCGGCATCGCGGCCACCAACTTGAACTGGCATCACATACAGGAAACTGTTTCTCGCTTCACTTCCACAGCGTCTTATGATCGCAGCGGCCTTGGCTGGAGCAGCCCATCCTCCACTGTGCGCACGCCGGGAAACATCGCAGCTGAACTGCACACCATGCTGCAATCCGCCGGCATCAAGCCGCCCTACATCCTCGTGGGACATTCCTTCGGCGGGTTGGTGGTGCGCCGGTACGCGGTCACCTATCCGGAAAATGTCGCAGGCGTTGTGCTGATCGATCCGATGCGCTGCGAGGAGTGGCCGCCACTCAATCCAGCCAAGCAATCCATGATCGATCGAGGCAAGAAACTCTCTGGTTACGCGATTCCGATTGCGCGCTTTGGACTAGCCCGACTCGTCGTAACCTCTCTGCTATGCCGTTCTGGGCGGATCTCTGGGCATCTGGCTGGTGCCGCAGGGGTCGGGGGCCTCCATGTTTTGAAACGGGTCACCGAAGAAGTGGGCAAGATGCCCAGGGAGGTGTGGCCTATTGTCGCCGCACATTGGTCGCGGCCGAGCTACTACGCCGGAATGCAACGCCATGTGGAAGCAGTCCCAGAAACAGTTCGTGAGATGGAGGACGCCGAACCCATTCGCGACATCCCGGTACTGTTGCTGACGCCAGGAAAGTCGACCCCTCTCTCCGACCTGTGTCTCGACCAAATCGGGGACAATGTGCGGCAGGTGATTGCGTCGGCCAGCGCACACTGGATCCATCTCGATGAGCCTGGACTCGTCGTTGATTCGATTCGCGAGATGGTGACGGCCGCAACCCCGGCGGAGATCGCAGCAACAATCAGACTCCGTCGTACTATTGCGGAAGGAATCGAGCAACGGGCGAGGCCGGCAACGGCGACTTCAGTCCATGAGCTCTGAAAATCGCTCCTGCAGCACCCGTCGAAGAAACTTGCCGCTCTGATTCTCCGGCAGGTCGCCGGGGGCGAGAATCCAGATGCGCCGGGGCGCCTTATAAGCCGCAAGATTGCTGCGGCACCAATTCAGCAGGTCAACTTCTTCGGAAGAGGAACCTGGCTGCAATTCAACTGCGGCCGCGGGGATCTCGCCCTTCTCCTGGTGACGCAGGCCGAACGCGACTGCACGGGCCACAGCAGGATGGGCCAGCATTGCTTCTTCTAGTTCGCGAACGTACACTGAGTAGCCGCCCGACTTGATCACATCCTTTATGCGCCCCACAAGCCGGATAAGTCCAAGGCGATTGCGCGTGGCCAGGTCACCGGTACGCAACCAGCCGTCGCCGGTAAGAAGGCCCTGAGCATCGCCCTTGTCCTTCCAATAGTGCGGAGCGAGACCGCGACGACGAATCTGGCATTCGCCCGCTACACCCGCTGGCACGGTCTGGCCATTCTCATCGACCAGGCGGATGCGAAACGGCGGCACGGGGAGACACAGGTCGCCACTCCCACGCAGCAACGGCAACTCAATGCCCATCATGGCGAGGCCGCCCAACTCCACCATGCCATAGCCGTTCAGCAGAATGGGTGGGATACGCCAACCACCGAGCAGCCGGAATAGGGCTCCGAACTGACGCAGACGCAGTCGAACTTCGGAGGGAAGGTGGTCGCTGGCGGAGAGCCAAACACGCACACTCGCCAAGCGTGCAGGTGCGGGGTTGCTGTTGACCAGGCGGGCAAACATGGTGGGCACGCCAACAAAGGCGGTGATGCGGAAGCGCTCAACAAGGTCCAGCGCAGCATCGACATCGAAGCGATCGAGAAAACATCCGCGGATACCCGCCATTAGGCCGTACAGAGCAATGCTCACAGCCATTATGTGTGACCAGGGCAACGCTACGAGCGCAAGGTCCCGCGGGCCCAAAAATATCCCAGAGAGTAGCGTGGACGCGCGCGCCCCAAGCAATGCGTTGCTCGACAAGGCTGCGCCCTTGGGAAATCCACTGGTACCGGAAGTATGAAAGATGGCAACCGTTGCGGCCGGATCGATGGTGACCGGTGGGGATGGCACATCAGTCTCGGAGACGCGCAGGAATCCGTCGAGCGTCTCCTTCTCATCATCTGCCTGTATCCAAGTGCGCACATCAAGGGCCTGGCGATCGCCGATGGTCCGTTCAAATACCACTCTGTCGGTAACGAGAATCTCTGTGCCGCTATCGGCGAGAATCCGGCGCACTTCGGCAAGGGAGAGCTGCGGATTCAGCGGAACCGCAATGCCTCCCGCGCGGATAATGGCAAGAAACCAATGGAAGCATTCCCGATTGTTGCTGCGATAGATGGCAATAGGCTGGCCCGGGCGAAGAGCGATGGCCTGACGCAGAAAAGCATCGATGGAGCAAACTTCTGCGTGCAGATCGGAAAGATGAAAGACGCCGCTTTCGTATACGGCGACTTCGCAATTCCCCTTCCGACGAACCAACTCATCCACAAGATTAGCGACCGTGACTCCGCGGTCCCGCGCGAGTTGATAGCGTTGGATAATACTCATTGGGCAGAGACCGGCTTGCGGCCCCAGTCGCTGGCCACACAATAATGGAAAAGGCGGTCGAGATAATCGAGTACCGGTGGCGGACTCACCCCGGCAGGCGGCAGAAGACGTTCGGCATTGCTGGTGTCAAACTGCATGCGCATGGTGAAGTAATCCCGGTAGGCGCGGCCGTCGCGCAGCACACGACGTTTGCGTCCCCACAGAGAGAGAAACAGAAGCGGCCGCACCACGGCGAAGAAGAATCTCGGATCAACGAAACGCGGCTCGGGACCGTCGAAGTATTCCATTGCGCGATGGGCAACTTGCTGGATAGTCGCGCTGGCGCGTGGTCCGGCACAGAGGTGAACTGTACAGCCCAGGGCGGCTTCATCTAAGAGGAGTTGCGCGACGGAACTGGCGACAAAATCCACGGGCACAATGTCGAGTACCGCGTCAGGATAGCCAGGGACGGTGCGCCAAAGGCGTCGTGAGTAGATCTTTAGCGGCCAGTACATCATCTTGAAGCTGGAGGTGACGCCGGTTCTGGAGTCCCCCACGATGATGCTGGGACGCAGTATCACGCCGGGAAGCGAACCGAGACGCGATTGTACAAGGGCCTCAGCCTCGGCCTTGGTTTGTTCGTAGGTGTTGCGATAGCTCTGGCCCACCGCAAGCTCGTTTTCGCGCACAAGGTCCGAGCGCTCGCCGGCCACGTAGGCTGTACCGACGTAGGCGAAGCTTCGAAGCTGGCGCGCGCCGACCGCAAAATCGAGAATATGCCGGGTGCCCTCGACGTTAATGCGGCGTGCCTCGTCGAGCGAATGATCAAACCGCACTGTAGCAGCGGAGTGAATCACTCGGGTTGTTTCAGCCGAAAGGCGCCCGTAGGTGGCTGGATCCAGCCCACAGTTAGGCTGGCTGACGTCTCCAGAAAAAACCTGAACGCGCGAGCGCTCCGCCAAAGGAATGAATGAATCAGCGCGCTGCTGACCCGATTGCCCGGCTCTGTTGCGGATGAGCAGCGCCAGTGTGGCGTTCGGCTTCCGCTCCAGAAGTTCGCGCACCACCTGCACTCCGAGGAAGCCAGTTGCGCCCGTAATTAGAATGAGCTCTTCGTTGTTCATTTCAAAACCGGCCTTAGTCCGCGAACAATAAGAAGGCCGGCGAATCATGACAGCTGGGTGCCTGTGCGACGGGCTGCGCTACCGCTCATTATAGCCTGCGAGCAGTGTCGAGCTAATTATCTCCTCGGGGCGGCAAGAGGATAACTTTACTCGAAGTACCCGGAATGGCTGCACTAGCCATGGGATCAGAAAAGCGCTTCGGCTGAGGCGGCCTTTTCCGCATTCTTAGGCGTCTGGATGGTGTGGGGTTCCAGTCGGCAATCCGGCCCGGCTGAGCTATTCAGATACGTTGTGCCGGAACGCATCAAGTCCGGATGGCTGTAGGGAGCAGGGAAAGGTCGACGGCCAGACGCAACCCATCGGGCCCTTCGCCCACGACTAGGCCGAGCGCACCCCTTGACGCACAGAGCTTGCGCGGATGCGACTCTACGTCGCGATAGCGGAGGGCATATGGCGGCCGTAGGTCGAAAATTGGAAATAACGCCCCGGACCTCTTATTCTGAATGGGAGCATCAAATACCGCCGCGACAAACTCGCAGCTCAACTTTCTTCAACGCGGAGACAAAAGGGCACCCTCTAACTTGATGGCCAAATCATTGTCGTTCACGGGTTTTGTTTTGAAGAACCTGCGGCGCCGGCGG
>DASYBJ010000021.1:0-5466 GCA_036500845.1 Acidobacteriaceae bacterium | reverse complement strand
TGCAGCGTCTCGGCTGTTTGTTTCCATGACTCCCAGTTCAGGTCGGGCCAGATACTGCCTTGCGTGTTGTTTGTCTGCTCCATACCTAGCTCTCTCCGCTACACGGTGCCGTGATTGCACAACTGACTTGGATGCGGGCCGCCGGCGTTCCGTCAACTTCGGATCTGTGGTAATCCGTCCTGCCGCACAAGACCGAGCGAACACTCTAGTCCGAGACGGCTGTGTACAGTCGCGGGGATTGCAAGCTACAATCACCGTCACTGCGGCAGTAATACTGCTTATTCAAAGGTCTTTAATCCGCAGCGAGAAGGCTCATGGTGCTCCGCGTACACCAGTTCGGTCCCCCATCAACCTGCATATCGACGGTCCGTTCTACGTCGGCATCGGCTTCTGCTCGCACCTGCCGGATAAATCCGACACCGCAGTGCTCTCCGATGTCGTTCTCGAAAATTCCGCCGGCAAGGTCCCCTAGCCGGCATTTTCTTTGAGCTTTGCAGCATGAAGCACTACGAAGCGGGGTGCCCCGTTCTTCGGGCTGCCGCTGTTCAGCCCGAAGAACGGGAAACCGGAACCGCTTGCATCGGACTCTTGGCTCACCGACCGACTTGGTCCGACCTTTCTAACAATAGCAACCAAACGGTTGCATTTCGATCCGGACTGCTCTAATATGCAACCTGGAGGTTGCATTCATGAATGACCGTATCGAGAAGCGTATGGAGCTCAAGGCGCCGGTCTCGCGGGTCTGGCGTGCGCTGACCGACTACCGTGAGTTCGGGCAATGGTTTCGCGTGAACCTGGAAGGCCCATTCGTGCAGGGTCAGGTATCGCGCGGCAACATCACCTATCCTGGCTACGAGCATCTCAAATGGGAAGCTGTCGTGCAGAAAATTGAACCCGAACGCCTCTTTTCCTTCACTTGGCATCCTTATGCTGTTGACCCCAAAATCGATTACTCGAAAGAACCTTCCACGCTCGTCGAGTTCCACCTGGAGAAGACCACGAACGGCACACTGCTTGTGCTCACGGAATCCGGCTTCGACAAGATCCCGAGCAGCCGGCGCCTCGAAGCCTTCCGTATGAACGAAGGCGGTTGGACTGAGCAGATGAAGAATATCGAAAGCTATGTCGCACAAAAACCCTAACCGCTTGGCTGGAAAACGGCGGGCTCACGCACCGGTTTTTGCCGCGCTCGGCGACGAGACGCGGCTCAAGCTGGTGGCGAAGCTCTGCGCGGGAAAGCCATACTCGATTTCTCAGTTAACCGAGGGTTCCAATCTGACCAGGCAAGCAATTACCAAACACCTCCGCGTCTTGGAGAGCGCAGGAATCGTGCACGCCATCCGTGCAGGTCGCGAAAGCTTCTTCGAATTCGATCCGGAACCTATGGAGGGGATTAGAGAATACCTTGATCGCGTCTCCGAACAGTGGGATCAGACACTGGCCAGGCTAAAGTCGTTCGTCGAGGACTGAATGCATCGAGCGAAATTGGCGGTTCGGAACCTTGCAATCAGAGTCACTCCACTTGCCATGCGCAGTCACGGCCACGCCACCCGAGCTCTCAAGCGCGTGATCGAATGAAGGTTCATCCGGGACCATCCGAAGTGATCGAACATCACTGTGTGGGAAACACCGCATGCATAGCGAGAGCACCTGCCATAGTGACGAGAAGCGCCGCAGGCATCGCGATCGCCCCGACCCTGAGGAAGTCCATGAAGCTGACGTCGAGGTTGTGTTTGCGGAGCGCAATCAGCCAAAGAATGGTCGCCAGAGATCCGGTGACCGAGAGGTTCGGTCCAAGGTCTACACCAATGAGAACAGCATTCGCGATCAGTCCCTGAGCATGCGTTGTCGCGAGCGTGCTCCCCGCAATCAAACCCAGCGGCAGATTGTTGACGAGATTGTTGCTGATGCCCACTGTGAATGCCGTGAGGAGAGAGCCTGCTACTGGCCTTAGCCCTTCAACAAACTTGAGGGCCGATTGAGTGTAATGAAGGGCGCCAATATCTTCGATGGCGTCGACCATCACGAATAACGCGGCAACAAGAGCGAGCGTCGCCCAGCTAATCTCCTTTGCGAGAGGAAGCGGACTCGTGCGTCGCTTAACACAGACTGCGGCGGTGATGCATAGAGCGGCAAGGCAGGTTGGCAGCCCTAAATCTTTGTGGAAAGCCGATGCAGCGAGAAGAACAAGGATCACAAAGCCCAGCCCGATCACGACGAGCTTGCCATTTCCGTCGAGTTCGACAGGATCAATCTCGCGCTCGATTCTGGCGGACAACTCTTGCCGGAAGTACCAGCGAAGAACCGCGAATGTCGTCACGATTGAAAGCACAGACGGAATGAGGAAAGAAGCCAACCAGCGGCCGAGCGGAGGCATTCCGGAACGGAAGACCACGAGATTCGCAGGGTTCGAGATCGGCAGCACGAACGACGCCGCGTTCGCGATCATGGCACACGCGAAGAGGAAGGGCAGCGGCTCTACTTTCGACCGCCGTACTGCCGCGAGAATCGCGGGCGTGAGTACGACTGCCGTTGCATCGTTCGACATACACACAGTAACGATTGTTCCGGCACCGTAGACGAGCATGAAAAGACGAGAGCACGAACCGTGTGCATGGCGCACCGCGGCCGAGGACAGCCAGTCGAACACACCGTTCTCACGAGCCAACTCAGACAGCAACATCATGCCGATCAGGAAAAGGTAGACATCCAAACCTTCTGCCACGGCCCTTCCCGCCGGTCGAAGCGGAATCAGCCGCAAAGCGACGAGCAAAGCCGCGCCGCCGCCTACCCAGTAGACCTCTGGGATATTCCGCGGACGAATCAGCATCAGCAGAATACTTACCGCTACTATGGAGATAAGAAGAACGTGTGCAAGTCCTTCGGGCATCAACTACGACTTTCCTTCCTGTTCGGCCCAGGCTCTCTGCCGGGCAGGCCTCTGTGCGATACGAAAGTGTCCCTGCAAAGGTCTCTCTTCACGTTTTTAGCAGCACGCGGAGTGAATCAACTGTCTCCGGGGCCATCGCTGAACACATTTCAAGATTTACCGAATCGGTGCGAATGAGCCCATTTCTATCTACCATGGCACAAGACTTGACGGATCCCGGAAGGAACCGTTCGTTCCGTGGACTGGGGTTCGGACTGCTGCCACCCCCGAGCGGCGAAGTAGGCTGCTACTTAGGGCTTGACAGCTGTTCAAAACGCCCGATGGATCTGCCACTAGTTAGCGATGGAACTGCTGTCGGCCTGTGCAGTAGAGTGGACGAGAATGGACCCGAACCTCTCTGGCAGTCTTGAAGAGCAGTTGAGCAAGCTGCGTTCGCGGGTGCTCCGGCTAGAAGAGGCGCTGCGTAATGAAGGCATCCTTCTAAAGGAAGACGCCCAGCTACCGGTAGAGCAAGCCAGTGTTAGCCGGGATCTCCCGTCATCGCCATCCACGGCGGAGGCCGAACAAGAAGTTCCGCCACCACATTCTCATGCAGAGATGCCAATCGCGCCGCCCCCGCTGAATGTCTCCGGACAGGCCGCGCACCAGGGCGATCGTAGCCTTGAAAGCCGCATCGGCTCGCAATGGTTCAACCGCATCGGTATCCTCGCGGTGCTGATCGGCATGGCGTGGTTTCTCAAGCTGGCCATCGACAATCATTGGATCGGCCCGTTGGGGCGGGTGCTGATTGGACTTATCGCAGGCGCAGGGCTCATCGTATGGTCAGAACGCTTTCACCGCCGAGGCTATCCTGGGTTCGCGTTCTCGCTCAAAGCGGTCGGTAGCGGAATCCTCTATTTATCGCTGTGGGCGGCTTTCTCCCTCTTCCATCTGATCCCTGCGGCAGTCGCCTTTGCGGCCATGATTCTCGTGACCGCGTTCAACGGATTTATGTCGTGGGTGCAGGATGCGGAGTTGCTGGCCGTCTATTCCATCGCCGGCGGGCTGAGCACACCACTCCTGATCTCGACGCACGCAAACCATGAGATTGCCCTATTCAGCTATCTGCTGGTCCTCAACCTCGCCGTCCTTGTGCTGGTTTTCCTGCGTCCCTGGTCGCGTTTGTTGTTCGGCGCCTTCAGCGGTACGGTCTTGCTCTTTGTTGGGTGGTGGTTCAGCTACTACTCGGAGGCCCAATTTGGGCGAACCGCATTCTTCCTCGGATGCTTTTTCCTGATCTTTGCCTTCGCTCCGCGCCTCGTCCGCGTGGATGCAGAGGCGGCCGCGCCTCCCTCCAAATGGGACCGGCTTGCGCTCGTACTGTTGCCCATCGCCAATGCGGCCTTCGGATTCCTTGCCCTTTACGCGATGCTCGAATCGTCCCACGCCGAATGGGCCGAGCCCTGGGTGGCGGTCGCCTTTGCCGCCTTCTACCTTCTCTTGCTCCGTCTACCGGCGCGGGGCATATTGCATCGAAGCCCCGCCACGCTCTCGGCATTGCATGTTACTGCGGCGGTCGTCTTTCTCACAATTTCGATTCCGCTCAAGGCGCATGGCCGATGGTTGACGATCGGCTGGCTGGTACAGGGCGCGGCACTCCTGTGGGTCGCACGTCGCCTGGGGTCGAAACTGGTGCGCGTCCTCGCGCTACTCTGCCTCGCCCTTGGAGTCTTCGCGCTGGTAGTCGTCAATCCTCCCGCATCGACCACGCTGTTGCTCAACGAGCGGTTCGGGACATATTGCGTCGCGATCGCGGTTTTCGCATTTGCCGCCAGAGTAGCGGGGCAAGCCGAGGCTGAACAGGAGCCGGGACACTCACTTCGCTGGCCCGCGATCGCTGCCGGAGCTGTTCTTGCCGTGAATGCGTTGATTCTGCTCGCCATGGGTTGGGAGATCCACAGCTACTGGTGGCTAGTGCGCTGGCGCGGGAACTGGAGGCTGATCCACGACTATCGGATGTACGCGCAGTTCACCTACTCGGCGCTTTTTATGGTCTTCGGGGCGATCCTGCTGGGCGCCGGGTTCTGGCGGCGCTCCGCCTTCGTGCGTTGGCAGGCGCTTGTGCTGCTGGCGGTAGCGATCGGGAAGGTCTTCCTGGTGGACGTGAGTGAACTGAGCCAGGGATATCGAATCCTCAGCTTTCTCGGTCTCGGCGCACTGCTGCTCGCCATCAGCTTCGTCTACCAGCGGGACTGGCTGAACCTGCGTGGCCCGGAGCGCCGGCCCTCGTGAAATTTCTTGCTGGGGTTCTGCTGTTCGCCTTCGCCGCCGCCTCTCCGGAGATCCGCTTTTTCCAGTACGAGCGGCCCATCCGGAACCCAATCCAACGCCCCGCGCAGACCTGCCTCGTGCTTGATGCTGGAATCTTTGCCCATGCCGCGCTACAGCTTGCCGATCTTCGCCTCTACCGCGGCCGCACCGAGACGCCTTATGTTATCCGCTTTGCCACTCCGAAGCAGGATGCCGAACAATCCATCGCGCTCCTGAACCTCGGTGTACGCGGCGGACAAACCGTCTTTGATGCCGCCGTGCCCGAG
>DASYBJ010000020.1:0-3993 GCA_036500845.1 Acidobacteriaceae bacterium | reverse complement strand
GGAGAACATGTCTGCAATGAAGTCTGCAATACTTTTGGTTATTAGCGGAACGGCGACGCTCGCGATGCTTGTGGGGTGCGGCGGTAGTTCGTCGATGCACCCGTCGATGAACCCGCCGACCATGCCACCCAACCCCGTACTCAGCCAACTCAAGACCACGACCACGATCGGATCGACTGTCGATCCTATGAATGGCGACAGTAATCCTTATGGCCTCGCCATCGCACCCGTGACCTCCGCACCGATCAACGCAGGTGATCTGATTGTCTGCAATTTCAACGATAAGAACGGCAATGCTGGTGCCGGAACCACCATCGAAGACCTTGCGCCAATGGCAAATTCCACTCCGAAGCGAATCGCCCAGGATCCTAGCCTTGCGGGCTGCGACGCACTGGCCCTGCACAACACTAACGACGTTATCTGGGCCGCCGCTTACACCGCCAACGATAACCCTGTATTGAAGCCAACTGGCACAATCGAATCCACCTTAGCGACAAGCTTTGGTTGGATGCAACCTTGGGGGCAGATTTTCGCGTTGCCATCCATGACAAGCGGTATTACTGCCAATCCCATCTTCTACGTATCCCAGGCGAAGAACGGATCGATTGTTTCCGTGCAGGTAACCAGTACAGGGGCGTTTGTTTACAACACGATTATCAGTGGCTTCCCCTCGACGGTTTCCCCGCAGAACGGCATACTCGCGCCGGCCGGCCTGACCTACGATCCCAACAGCGATACTCTGTATATCGTTTCCAGTGATACGAACAGCGTAGTCGCAATTGCCAGGGCATCTACCGTACCCGCGAACGGAATTATGGTGAAGGCCGTCACCAGCAGTTCCGGTGGATCCTCAAGCACCTCCAACTCTTCGCTCACCTTCAGCGGACCGGCAATGGCTCAGGCTGCTGTGGTCTACTCTGGCGTACCCCTGAATTTCCCGGTCAGTTCCGCTCTCCTCTACAATGGCGACCTCGTAGTGGGAAACACGGGTGATAACAACATGGTAGAGATCGACCCTGTTCACAAGAAGATGGTCGGCACCAAACTGGTCGACACTGGCAACCCTGGCGCCATTTTCGGGATTGCCACCTCGGGAAGCACAGTCGCAACTCAGACGATCTACTTCAACGATGACAACAGCAACAGCGTAGTGTCGATCAGCCAGTGATTTCTCCCTGAAGGTGGCGACGGAGCCTCCTAAACCAAGGCCCCGTCGCCACCCGAAAGGCTCCGGATCAGGTTGATGTGTTCCCAGTCGAGCGGCGGCTCAAGATGGTATGAATGGCGTGACTCGTATCCAAGCAAGGTGGAATTAGGAGTTCTCATGGAAGCATTGACAAGACCAGGCGAGCACGTCGCCACGAATCCGCCAGCGGTCGCTTTTAGCTCGGTTATGGGCATCTGCGGCCTCGGGCTGTCCTGGCGCGCGGCAGGTCAGGTGCTCGCCGCTCCACGCGCGATTGGCGAGTGGTTGATCGCGGTCGGCGTAATGCTATTCATCGTCCTCTCCGCCTTGTACGGCATCAAAACAGTACGCGGTCCTGGCATTGTAGCCGCGGAATTTCGGGATCCCAGTTCGGCGAGCAACTTCGGCTGTATCACGATCGCGGTCGTGATTGTTGCTGCTGCCATCCTTCCCCACGCGCCATCTGTGGCGCTGTTCCTTTGGGCATTAGGCGCAAGCGGCCAGTGTGTGCTCTTCCTGATCCTCTTCGGGCGATGGATTGCTGAGCCTACTGAAATTACGCGCGCCACGCCGGCTTGGCGGCTTCCGATCGTCGGTAATGTTACTGCTACCTTCGCCGGTGTGCCACTTGGGTTTCACGAAACGTCCTGGTTTTTGTTAGCCGTTGGACTTGTCTCCTGGATCACCTTCCTGCCGCTGGTGCTTCACCGTCTTATCTTCTGTGAGGACAAGTTGCCGCAGCGTCTCGCCCCGAGCTTAGCGATCTTTGTCGCCTCGCCCGCGGTCGGGTGTCTGTCCTGGCTGCAACTTACGGGTCGCGTGGACGCGGTCTATCGGTTCAACTTGTTCACGGCCCTGTTTTTCACCCTGCTTGTGCTGCGCTTGTGGCAGCTTGCGGTGCGGGCACTCCCTGTATCGGTCGTCTGGTGGGCTTACACCTTCCCCAGTGCGGCGCTCGCTTCTGCTCTGATTCGCTATTGCGAGCATGTTCCAGGGGTTGGCGAGAGACTTCTAGCGTGGGCCGGTCTCGCATTGACCACGATCGCTGTAGCCGGCGTGGGACTCATTTCATTAAGAAACTGCTCGCTGAGATTGTGGCTTGCCGTCCGGAGCCGGCCTGATCCACCGGGTTCTTGTCACCCATCCACCTGTATCGAGCAGTGAAGAGCCGCGCTCAACCGGCTTGGGGGCAGATCAAGAAAGGAAAATTTCCGTATGCTTGTATTTTGAATCTATCGCTGATCGTTCGTACGTGGATCTGAGAGATCGAGCTTGGCTGTGGGTCGCCACACATGCTGCTAGCAGAGGTTAATCCAACATTGCTGTCAGCAGGCCCGAAGTACCCACTCAGTTCGACGGTGCAAGCATACCCGAGCTTAAGCCCGCCCGGAAATATTGTGGCTGCATTTGAACCAAGGCTGAGTAAGACCGCTTGCAGACTCTTGGAAGTCGCCGCTTGGACGCACCACCGCGATCTCGGACAAATGGATAGCGTATTCGGCAGATCGCCGACGATTCGAGTTGGTCCGATGACAGATTGTCCCTGGTGACAGCAATGTAGGGTTTGGGCCCTGTAAGGCCCTAGAGTAGTGAGCAGGAGAGAGCATGGATAGACGAGGATTTATTGTGCGAAGTGCAGGAGCGCTGGCGACAGTCGGACTGAGTGGATCGTTAGTCGCAAAACAGCTGGAAAGCCGAGACGGGGAGCAGGCAAGTGTCAACCCGACTGCTACAGGAGAAGAGATGTTTGTCCGATATTCGGATTCAGTTGAGACCTTACAGCCCGGAGAGACCGAGACTGCCGACCAGATCACGGCGACATTGTTGAATATTGCAAAGAAGGTGGGCGAACGTCAGCGGCACACGGTACGTGGCGTCCACGCGAAGAGCCACGGTTTGCTAAAAGCGGAAGTAATGGTTCCTCCTGACCTTCGCGAAGAACTACGGCAAGGCTTGTTCGCAAACGCAGGAAGCTATGGAGCCGTCATGCGCTTCTCGACCAATCCCGGCGATATACTCTCCGACCATATCTCGACTCCACGAGGCCTTGCCATCAAGGTCATCGGTGTGGAGGGGGAGATGCTTCCGAACCACGCCGGCCAAGTGACCCAGGATTTCGTTTGCAATAACGCCAGCACCTTTCATTCCGCCCGAGCAATGGACTTCTTGAAGGGCATTACCTTGCTTGATAGGCACGCCGATGATTCCGAGGCACTAAAGCAAGTGGTTAGTTCGGTCGCGCAGACTGCGGAAGAAGGTCTCGAGTTGGCGGGAAAGAAATCCGCGTTCCTCAAAGGGTTTGGCTATCCTCCCACCCATCCGCTTGGAGAGACATATCATACGGCTGTGCCTCTGCGCTTCGGCGACTACTTCGGAAAAATGCATCTGGTTCCGGTATCGAGCAATCTCACCGCTTTGCGAGGCAAACACGTCGATCATCCAGACTCCTGGAATTGCGTGAAGGACAGCATTATAACGTTTTTCCAAACCGAAACGGCGGTATGGGAGCTACGCGTTCAGCTTTGTACCGATGTCACTAGGATGCCTGTTGAAGACGCGTCGGTTGAATGGGACGAACATCTTAGCCCCTCTTTAACCATTGGAAGGGTCACTGTTCAACCTCAAAATGCATATTCGGATCCCCGCCGAGTGTGGGTTGACGAGCAGCTCAGCTTTAACCCTTGGCATAGTCTGGCCGCGCATCGCCCCCTCGGCAACATCATGCGCGCCCGGTTCAAGGCATATCAAGCGTCCAGTCACTTTCGCCATAGCGCAGAGGGACGCCAGATGGTTGAGCCTCGATCCAT
>DASYBJ010000019.1:0-1525 GCA_036500845.1 Acidobacteriaceae bacterium | reverse complement strand
TTTGGACAGGTCCTCAAGAGACATCTCCGCTGCTAATCCAAGCGCTGGCGCAGAGATCGCAACGACCTCGCTTTGAAACAAAGGTTCCCAACGCAAATTACGGCTTTCTTCCGGTTCGTAGCAAAGGCACACCTCGAAGCGGCGTGAGTTAAGACCCAAGACTAGATCCGGCAATGAAGTCTTTGTGACCGTCACGTGGACGTTTGGATATACCTTACGAAACGTCATAAGGAACTGCGGCGTTGTGGGAGGGGTTGTCCGACTGAGTCCCAGATGGAGAGTCCCGCTAACCGCATCTTTTTGTGATGCGGCCATTGCAATGCCTTCGGCAAGGGTTCTCGCAATCTTCTTTGCAAACGGAAGGAAGACCATACCTTGTTCGGTAATCTTCAAACCTCTCGATGTGCGTTCAAAGACAGAAAAGCCCAACTCAGATTCAAGTTGCCGGAGTTGTTGAGACAAGCGGGGCTGCGTGGTGCGAAGAACAATAGCGGCCCTGCTGAGATTGCTGTTCTCCGCTAAAGTTTCGAGCAAGAGCAGGCTTTCTATTTTCATTTCAAACCTCCGGCTCAGCGCGCGAAAGTGTCTTGCGGAGTCCCACTGATCAGCGTAATCGCCGGTCCTTCGTTGCTATCAGCTTTCCCTATACCAGCCATAGTGCATCTTGGACTCCAGCAGGGCATCTTAACAAGAGTAAGCAGTGCGTTCCTGGACGTAAAACCATCGGTTATCCGGATGGCGGCCCTAAACAGAGGACGCCTCCCTTTCCAAGTGAAGCAGAGGGTCTGGATTGTCCGGTGCGGTCGGGTCAAGGCATCTCGGCAGAAAGGGTTCGTGCAGTGAAAACCGGGGAGGATCAACTTCGGGCTATTATCGATACGATTCCGGTGCTGGCTTGGTCCGCTCATCCTGAGGGTTTGGCGGAATTCTTCAACCGGCGCTGGTTAGACTATGCCGGGCTCTCCGTTGAGGAAGCGCGTGGCTGGGGATGGACGGCTGCGGTTCACCCCGACGATCTGAAGAGACTCACCGACTACTGGCGATCGATTCTGGCGTCTGGCGAGCCGGGAGAGATCGAAGCGCGCCTGCGCCGTTTCGACGGAGAATATCGATGGTTCCTGTTCCGTGCCGAGCCGTTGCGCGACGACTTGGGCAACATCATCCGATGGTACGGAACGAATATCGACATCGAGGAACGAAAGCAGGCTGAGGCGCTCTTGGCCGCCGAAAAGCGTACTTTGGAGATGATCCTTGATGCAATACCTCAGCTCATCATCGCTATTGGGGCCGAGGGAAGCTTTCTGTACGCGAATCAGGCGGTATGGGAGTACACCGGCCTGACAAAAGAAGAACTGTCGGAAAACCATCGCGACGTCTTTCATCCGGAGGATACAGAGAGATTGCGCGATGAACGCGAAGCCGCAATCTCGCGAAGGGTTCCATTCGCGTACGAACGACGAGTACGCCGCAGGGATGGTCAGTATCGCTGGTTCCTGGCTCAATACAAGCCGCTGTTGGACGAACG
>DASYBJ010000018.1:0-6025 GCA_036500845.1 Acidobacteriaceae bacterium | reverse complement strand
CTACTCGCACGCGTGATCCGTGATTCTTCTTCAAATCCTGCATGCATCTCTAATCCTGCCACTAATCTGTTCCTGCAACGATGCCTTGGCACTCATTAGAATCCTCCGAGCTTCATCATCTTGGTTTGCAATATTCGAAAGTGTGACGGCGCCTACCAGAGTGCTGGTGATGCTGCTTGCGAGTGCCGAGGCATTCTTGCAACCAAGTCGGATGAGTTGCTCCCGGATAAACTCGACCAGTCGCGCATAGCCATCCATCGCGGTCGAGCGTATTTTCGGGTCGCAATGGGTGAGCTCAGAGCCCAACATCGCCAAAGGACAGAGCAACGTGTTCTCTTCGTCCTCGCACTGATTCAAATAAATATTGATCACTGTACTTAGTGCCTTCGCCGCCGACTTATCCGTCGTCTCACGTTCGATCATTTCGAAGAGATGATCGAGGGCGAGCTGAAAAGCTTCGGCAACCAATTCGTCCTTCGAAGCGAAATGGCGGTAGAAACCGCCTTGCGTTAGATGACTGGCGGCCATCACCTCCCGCATTCCCACAGAAGCCAACCCCTTCTTCAAAATCATTACCGACGCATTCGCTACGATGCTGGCTCGCGTCGCCTGGGTGACGGTTCTCGACTTTTTTATGGCAAACCCCCAAAAAACTGCAATCTGTTAGATTGCAGTCGACATCTAAGCACTAAGGTTAGCAAAATCTAGCCGGGAACACAAAGACTGGTCGAGCACCATTTCGTTGCAAAATGCAATATCCGACCATGGATCAACCACTATGAGCGCAGAATATCCTCCATCAAGAACCGGTAATGCAGAAACACCGACTACCACCCGGTCCGCGCTTGGACTGAAAGCGCATTACGACTTCATCGTTTGCGGATCGGGATCTTCCGGGTCTGTAGTTGCGCGCAGGCTGGCAGAGAATCCTGATGTCAGCGTATTGCTTCTAGAGTCGGGAGGGAGCGATGATCTTCCCTCTGTCATGGAAGCTGGACTCTGGCTACAGAATATTGGCAGTCAATGCGATTGGGCGTTTCAGGCGCTACCTAATCCTCATCTCAATGGACGGTCGATTTCGATGTCTATGGGGAAAGTGTTGGGTGGCGGATCCAGCATCAACGGGCTGATGTGGTCGCGTGGCCACAAGAAAGACTGGGATTTCTTCGCGTCGGAGTCGGACGACCCGGCGTGGAGTTATGAAGCAGTGACGAACATTTATCGTCGAGTTGAGGACTGGCATGGAGCGCCAGATTCAGAGTATCGGGGCGTGGGAGGACCGATGTTCATTCAGTCCGCCCCGAACTATAACACTTGCCCCCCAATTTTGGTGGAAGGCGCAGCCTCAATTGGAATTCCGATCTTCGAGAATCCGAACGGCCGCATGGTTGAAGGCGACGGCGGCGCATCTCTTCTCGATGTGATCACCCATGAAGGAAGGCGCCAGTCGGTATTTCGCTCTTATGTTACCCCTTACATGGACCGGCCAAATCTCACCGTCCTGACACACGCAACGGTAGTTCGCCTGAACATCGAGGGCATCCGGACGACCGGGGTGGAAATAATCTATGGTGGCGATGTCCACCGAATTGGTGTAGGACATGAAGTTGTGCTGTCCTTAGGTGCCATCAATACACCTAAGGTTCTGATGCAATCAGGAATTGGAGACGAAGTCGAATTGAAGCGCTTCGGCATTCCTCTGATACAGCACCTCCCTGGGGTGGGTCGGAATTTCCAGGATCACTTCATAATCTTTGGGTGTATTTGGGAGTATAAACAGCCTGCGGTGACACCAAACGCCGCCAGGGCGGTTCTCCAATGGAAGAGTGACGCTCGCCTGGATACCCCCGACATACAAATTCTTCAAAGCGATGGCGGCGGCATAAAGAGTGAAATGCAGAGACGGGGTCTTGCCGCCGATGAATGGTGGTCGCTCGCTCCCGGAGTGGTGCGCCCACAAAGCCAAGGTCGTATCCGTCTGACTGGATCTGGCGTGCTCGATGCGGTTCAGATCGAAGCGAACACGCTGTCACATCCCGACGATATGAAGGCTGCGATAGCCTCTGTAGAACTCTGCCGTGAAGTAGCCAGTGCTACTGCACTTCGTCCGTTCATAAAGCAAGAATTGATGCCAGGAGATCTGAAAGGCCCCGAGTTGGAGAACTTTATTCGTGAAGGCACTGTTACCTACTGGCATCAGACTTGTACCGCGAAGATGGGACGCGACTCTATGTCGGTTGTAGATGGCAGCCTCAAAGTCTATGGAATCGGCAATCTTCGTATTGCCGATGGGTCAATCATGCCGCGTGTTACATCCGGCAACACCATGGCGCCCTGTGTAGTCATCGGGGAACGTGCTGCTGAAATTCTCAAACGGGAACATGGAATCTGAAACAAAAAAGGCATGCCGACGTTAGTCGAGGGACCGACGCCGCAGAGTTTGAAACCCGACAGACTACCCCATTTCGAACTTCCTTCTTTCTAACCAAGAAGCTATTGATGACGGGTTTGCGCCATGTTCCTGCCCACCCTACATTTCAGAACCGACTTCAGACTGGCTCGCCGACCTGTGACGCCATAAACAAGTTGATTTGGGCATGCCTGGGTCAATCTCACACAACAATCAACCAATGAGAGGGTCGAAAAATGACAACTATCGGAAAGCAGACGTTCGTTTTAGTTCATGGTGCATGGTACGGTGCTTGGGCGTGGCACAAAGTGGCTTCTGGCTTGCGAGAGATGGGACATACCGTTACAACGCCTACGCTGACCGGACAGGGTGAACGTAAGCGTTGCGGGAACGACACTGCAACTCTTACAACTCACATTGACGATATCGTGGACCACATCATGATGGAAGACCTTCAAGAGGTGACGCTGGTCGGATGGAGTTACGGTGGTATGGTGATAACCGGCGTACTCGCCCGAATACCCGAGAAGATCAAATCGGTAATCTATCTCGATGCCTATGTTCCGGGAGATGGGAAAACTTTCATGGACTATACACTTCCCGTCGTCAGCGCACTCTTTGAAGAATATAAACAGAACGACCAAGCCATACCTCCAATGCCCTGGGAGTTCATGGGTGTGGACGATCAGGAGGTCATTGACTTCGTTTCTCCTCGGCAGGTAAGCCATCCCTGGAGGACACTCTACGAACCGGCGAAGGTTTTACCTTGGCCCTCGGGCATGCCTATCTCTTACATCTGGTGCACACGCACCATGTTCTTGAAGGACATAATGGAAGGAATGAAGCAGGACGCTCGCGTCCGGCTCGAGCTCTTGGATGGAAACCATTTGTGTATGCTCACAGCCCCCGATGAGACCATCGAGATCCTGGCGAAATTAGCGGAGTAGGAGTCAGGAGCACTGAGGCGTGAGCCTCAGTGCTCCTTTCAATTCATCCGGTTTTCTGTGTGGCCTCGAGCAAACAGCTCCTGGGTAAAATTATGGGTCACGGTTCCTCTTTGTAATACCTTTGGCTCGCATGCCGCAGCCTTGCCAATTCCGCAAAAGATACGCTACGTCTCATATCCAAGCTCAAACTATGCAGTCGGCGCTCCGGCAGAAGCCGTGTACGAGGACGGTTCGCATATTTCGGTTGGAGACGCTGACCGGATCCACGATTGTGCAGTAGCCATCTTCAACTTGTATACACGGTGCCCGTTTTCCCAAACCAGGGTACGGAGGAGCTTCGGGTCGTATTTGCCTTCAACACGGTGAGCGTTTCGCGGCCACGACTGGCAACTGACGTCCTTGAAGCTAAACATGAGGGGCAAGGCCTTGATGCTCAAATCTCTGAGCATTCAGATTACGGAGCAAGCCAGCCATTTCTCCCTGGTCCCGGCGGGCACGGATTACCGCAAGGCAATCCAGCTTCTGGAGAAGTCTGGAGGGACCGATGCACCTTGACATTATCCGCTCGGAGCTCCCCCCTACTTTCGTATTGCCTTCCGGTTGGCAGACCGGCAGTTTGGAAAAACGTGCGCACTAAGCGCACTAAGTCGCTGCATACGGCAGCCGTGGGGAAATAGTGCGCGGTAAGCGCGGTAAGCGCGGTAAAGGTACTCTGGGGCCTGCGCGGCTCGGGCGCGATCGAAAGCTGGGCCGTCCGCTCTCAGAAGCCCCTTAATTCCCCGTCCCCTTGATTCCCCACAGGGGATGGTTTGCCGAAAAAAAATGCGCTAAAAGCGCTATATGCGCTAGAAGTCTGTTTCTCAAGTGCCGGCTTGCCGATATCAATGGGCGCAGTGCAGGGTGCAGTGCAGGGCGTTCTGATGCACGATTGGTGACAAACGGGACGATACCTTTGCCGACGCGCTACGGATTGGCGAACGTCCCGTGTGTCAACTATGTCCCCGGCTGCACAGGGTCCGTGCTATCTGGCCTCGGGCCGGTGACGGGTGGATGTGGTGTTTTCCAGGTTGTCAAAACTGCTCAATCAAGAGGACGCACTGAGCGCACCCTGCTTAAAGCACTTTCGCAATTACTGTGGCCCGATAAAGCTCGCGAGGTGTGGTTTTCCTTGGGAGAAAACCACGAAAAGGCCTGTCTCTTCGGTCTGCACCAATTTGCGAAACTGCTTACGCGGTGATTTCTGCTCTCCGCAGGCCCCCCTCGCGGAGCGCAGGGATACGGCGGAAAGGCTTAATAGCCGCTTTTGATGTCACAGGGATGACTTCAACGGAAATGAAATAAAGAGCATACCCCAGGGCCTAAAGGCCAGTTGATTTTGCTGGGTTAATGTACGGGCTAAAGCCCATACCTACCCTATCGTGCCTTCAGGGTCACATTACCGGTTGCGATCACCGAGACATCATTTTGACCAGGGCTGATGCTTTCACGGTGGATGGCGGCAGATGCACGGGCGGAGCGCGCCGGTACAAGGCCAGGCAGGGCCGTCGTGGCAAGACGGCGCTGTCAAGTGAATACTTACTCTCACATTAGTACGGTTTTTGGGCCGCGTCTGAGGGGCAGAAGATTTCTTTGGTAACCAGGCAGTGCTCTGTTCTTCCTCATCACAAGGAAGTGATTGCCGATTCGGCCGGTTTACTCTCATGCCAGGGTAAATGTGTAGAGACATGTCATTGCCAGGACACCAATAGGCGATTGGTGATTGGGGTGCGTTCGTCTGTCCTCCGTCGATCTGGGGAATATGTGCGTAATAAGCGTGGTAAGTCACGGGATCGCGCCGCAAGGGTTCGGTCTTGTGTGGCTATTCCTATCTTGAATTTCGGCCTCTGAGTAAGGAGTTCTTGTGTTTCAAAATTCGGAAATTGGCGTTGCGGACCAAATGGGTTGACACGAGGCCGTGCCAAATTCCCTTGGCCGATTTTTTGAAGGTTTTGTTTGAGAGCTGTGAACGGAATCAATCCTGTTTGCGTCTATAAACATCATCATCAATATCCCAGAGGAGTGTCGCGTCTTGAAATTGAAATGGGTAAGGCTCAGCGAGGTCGGGATCATGGTGTTGGCCGCGGTGGCCGGCAATGTCGTGGGGCGGCTGCGGAATCCGGAGTCCAGTGTGCACGCCCAGGAGAAATTCATGGGAGTCACCAACTGTGTCACCGTTGTCCCCAAATCGTGGGGGCAATTTAAGGGCGGCTCCGACTACGGACTTGCATTCCAGGACGAGAATGGCGTCGTTCGTTTTGTGCTGCATCCAACCTGCGGAAGCCTCAACTCGCCCGCAGAGCCGCCCACCGCGCCCATCGACCTCGAAGTCCAGCGAAGGTGAAGATAGCAGGAGAAACCCGGGACCAGACGGAACGTTAACCACCACTTATGTAACTGCAATGATCACGTAAACGTCCCGGTGAAAAAATTGACTTTCAACTTCCGAATAATTTTCAGTCGGGGGTTTCGTGGAAGGCGGAGCTGGCACTTTCACGAAAGTGAACTCACCTTTGAACCTTAGCGTGGTTCTATTCCCAAAGTGCCAGGTCCGCCTGTCCACGAAACTTCAACTTTGCCCGAGCCAGAGTCGCGGCCAGGTTTTCTTTCGCAGATCCGCTCACATTATCCA
>DASYBJ010000017.1:0-19648 GCA_036500845.1 Acidobacteriaceae bacterium | reverse complement strand
AACAGCCGCGGCCGAGAACGCGGCAGCATGGCCGGAGAGAGATCGTCTGATCTTCGAGCTGCTCTACGGCTGCGGAATCCGAAATGCGGAGTTGGTCGGTCTCAATCTTGCGGACGTGCATTGGGCGCGAGAAGCAGTCCTAGTCCGCGGAAAGGGCCGCAAGGAACGCTACGTCCCGCTTGGCGATGCTGCAGCAGCGGCAATTCGTGCCTACCTGCCTTCCCGTGAAGCGAGGTTGCGAGAGTCTCACCTAAGCGAGGCCGTGAACTCGCGCGAGGCTCTGATCCTGAATTTGCAGGGGAAGGGAAGCGGCCGATTGACGACTCGGAGCGTAGGGAGAATCGTCAAACGAATCGCCCTGGCCAAAGGACTGCCGGCAGATCTCCACCCGCATACCCTGCGTCACGCGTTCGGAACGCACATGCTCGAGGAAGGCGCAGATCTGCGGGCGATTCAGGAACTGCTTGGACACCAGCGGCTCTCAACCACGCAGCGGTACACCCAGCTAACGGTCGGACAGGTCGCGCAGGTCTATGACCGGACGCATCCGCGGGCAAAGTAGCGGCCGGTCAGAGGATCTATACCTCTGCGCTCTGGTACCAGTCCCGTAGCGGCATTGCCCTGTTTACAGTCTCATCAACCGAGAGCCGGACAGCATTGAACAGACCCGCGGCCAAACGCTTCAGAAGTGGCGCGGAGGGTGCTACTTCATGCCTGAACTGCTCTCCGGTCCAACGAAGGGGGCAAGCCAGTTTTGAGCCGTTTGAGCCGATTGAATCCTTTAGTGGTGGGGGCCCGGTCCTCCGAACATCGACTGCCGCGCTATGTGTCCGCCGAGTTCCTCCGTTTGGTGCCAGCAACTCCGGAGTTTTGAGTCGCTAGCGAGTCACAGAATGCGATTCTTGCTACGCTATACTTCTGCGCGTGAAAAATCCTCTATGCTCCGCGTTCCTTCTTCTGCTTTTAGCTTTTCCACTCCGTGCGCAGGCCCCTCCAAATCCGTCCTATCCGCCGCCCATTCCGCTCTGGAGCGGCGCTGCACCGGGAGCACTCGGCGACACTGAAGCCGACAAACCGAGGATGTACGCTTTCCTGCCCACCAACCGGTCCACAAATGCAGCGATTCTTGTGATCCCAGGAGGCGGATACCAGCACGTAGCTATCGGATACGAAGGTTTCGAGGTCGCTCAATGGTTCAACCAGCAGGGCATGGCGGCCTTTGTCCTGGACTATCGAGTCGCTCCTTATCACTATCCCGTAGAGATCGACGACGGACGGCGAGCAATGCGGCTTATTCGCGCGCACGCCGAGGAGTACGGCATCGATCCTCATCGGCTGGGTGTGGAGGGCTTCTCGGCCGGAGGTCATCTTGCTTCGTCGCTCGGCACTCATTGTGAAAACCGTACTGCCGCGCAAAGTGCTCCCTCGCCGACGGAGCCGCAGCGCACGATCGACCCGATCGACGCAATCGATTGCCGGCCCGATTTCATGGTATTGGGGTATCCAGTAATCAGCATGCAGCTTCCGCTCGCGCACCCCGCTTCGCGCACAAACCTTCTCGGACCCAATCCCGATCCGGCGCTTGAACGTGAATACTCGAACGATCTAGCAGTGACGCAGGGAACACCGCCCACGTTCCTCTTTGCCACCACGAAGGATCCGGTCGTTCCCGTCGAGAACAGCTTGGATTTTTATCGGGCGCTGGAACGTGCGAAAGTTCCTGCCGAGCTGCACATCTATGACTATGCCAATCATGGATGCGGCCTTTGCGGAGATATTCCTTCAGTCTCTAACTGGCCGCTACTCCTGCGAAACTGGCTGATCCTGCACAATTGGCTGCCGACAAATGCGCCCGCAGCACCGTCGCCGTCGCCCAAAGGCCCGTCCTGGCCAGAGGGTTTTACCGGTCCAGGCAAGCCCAAGAATTAACAATTTGTCGGGTCTTGAAGCTTCGCGGGCCACGCGAGTGGACAGGTAGTCCGTGAGCGCTCTCTTTACAAGCCTTGGGAAGCTTCACTAGCATGGGCGTGCCCGGAAAACGTTTGCCAGTCTGCCCAATCAAGGAGTGCCAGAATCCATGAACCGCCTTCTCGAGATTACGCGCCGCCACTTCCTCTCGGCGGGAGCTTCCGCCGCCGCTTATGCCTTGGTTCCCAAACAGGCCGCAGCCTACGCGGGCAGCGATCTTCCGGCCTCCGTCACGATCCCCACTCCAAAGTGGAGAGACGAGGGAGTGATCGACCTCTCGAACTCACCGCATGCCAAACTAAAGACTGTACCGGTCAGCGCCGTGGCGATCCGCGAGGGCTTCTGGTCGAAGCGCCGCGCCACGAATGTCGAAGCAAGCATTCCCTCCATGCACGATGAATTACTCGCGCATGGCCGTTTGGCTAATTTCCAGCGTCTCACCGGCAAATCGGCAGCGCCTCAGGTAGGACCGTACTTCTCTGATTCCGACATCTACAAATGGGTAGAAGCAGTTGGCTTTGCCCTCCAATCGGGCGATCTGCCCGAACTTCGCCGGACTACCGAGGGCATCATCGGTGCGGTGGTCGCCGTCCAGGAACCCAGTGGCTATCTGAACACATATTTCGTGGAGAGCCATCGCCCGGAACGCATGTTGCCCCATACCCAGCAAGTGGGACACGAACTTTATTGTCTGGGCCACATGTTGCAGGCCGCGATCGCATACTACCGGGCAACCGGCGATCCCACCCTGCTCAATGCCGGCATCCGTTTTGTCGATCAGTTTCTGTTGCCTAATTACGGCCCTGCCCCCAATCAGAAGCCGATCGTGTCCGGCCATCCGGAGATCGAAATGTCTTTGATCGAGCTCTATCGCACAACAGGGAATCGGCGCTATCTCGATCTGGCCGGCTACATTCTTGGGGGCGACGATCGCATCCCACTCAAGCACCAGGAAATCGTCTACATGTTCTGCGGCACCCCCTTCACTTCGCGCACCAAGCTCGAAGGGCATGCAGTGCGTGCCATGTACGCTTGCTGCGGGGCAACGGACTATTACATGGAAACCGGAGACCCATCCTACCTGCAAACCCTCAATGCTCTGTGGGACGACCTTTCCCAGCACCAGATGTACATCACGGGCGGAGTTGGCGCGCGCAGCCAGGGAGAAGCCTTCGGCAATCCCTATGAGCTGCCGAATGCCACGGCATACGGAGAAAGCTGTGCGGCCATCGGCAATATGATGTGGAACTGGCGAATGCTCTCGGCAACCGGGGATGCGCGGCACGCCGATGTGATGGAGCGTGCGCTCTACAACGGAATCAACTCAGGCATGTCGTTGGACGGTAAGCTCTACTGCTACCGCAATCCTCTGGCGCATGACCCTGCGACCGGCGACAAAATCCGCAACCCCTGGTACGACGTGACCTGCTGCCCGCCCAATCTGGAACGGACTTTCGCCTCACTCCCCGGATACTTCTACAGCATTGCGGAGGACGGCGTTTACGTGCATCTCTACGACAACTCGGAGATGAACTGGCACCTCGCGACCGGCAACGCACTCAAGCTGACGCAAAAGACGAAATATCCTTGGGAAGGCACGGTGCAGCTCACGGTCGCGCCCGCTTCAGCCGAGGCCTTCACGTTGTATGTCCGCATCCCCGGCTGGTCCCGTTCCTCCAGAGTGACAGTCGACGGCAAAGAGGTGGAGGGCGCCGTCGCAGGCCGCTATCTGCCGATACGCCGACGTTGGACGGGCAGCGAAACAGTCGAACTCTCCTTCGATATGGAAACAAGGCCGATTCAGGCGAATCCGGCAGTCACCGAAGACACCGATCGGGTCGCCTTACAGCGCGGCCCCATCGTCTTCTGCATGGAGCAACTCGACCAGGCAGATCGACGCGAGTCTAAGGACTTCTATCTCTACTCCGCCCAGCTAACCAAGCAGAGCGCGGCGAAGTACGACGATGCGCTACTCGGCGGAATCGTGACTCTGGAGCATCCCGGTTCGCTTGCTGCTGCGGGTTCTCCAGAAGCCTTGTATCAAGAGTCTTCGGGCCAGAAGCACGAAGCCCATCCCACGATGCTCAAGTTGATTCCGTACTATGCCTGGGCCAATCGCGAGGACTCTGCCATGCAGGTTTGGATTCCTACTGAGCGAGCGTAGGCGGAATTTGACTGAATGCAGCCCTGTGGAGTGAATAGTTGAGCGAATGAGCAGGAGCGGTCAGACCAAGCGTGCGCAAGAGCCGTTCCTCTTGATCCATAGCAGCACAGCCGCCTTGAAGCGCGCTAAGGTTGATTTCGGGAACTGTATACTGAGGGGTCGAGCTTCCTCTCAGAATAGCCCGGTTCTGTGCAGACGCCAGCCAAGCGCTTGAGTAGGCAAGAAACGAGCAGCAGGTGAGTGGCCCGCCCTATTTCAATTGCGAGTCGATCCATATGCATAGCAGGGTTGCACTTCCAGTTCAGTCGAAATTTTCTGAAGAGTTATTGGAGTGGATTGAAGCTTTCGACGACCTCGTGGTAGGTGAGGGTCCGGAGCAAGGCGCGGAGCTTCTTGAAGCACTGCAGCGGCGGGCGCGCGAGGCAGGCATTCCGATGCCGACAGCCCTGACGACTCCCTACCTGAACACTATTCCCAAGCATGAAGAAGTGCCCTATCCCGGTGATCGTCAAGCCGAAACACGTGTAGAGAGCCTGATCCGCTGGAATGCGATGGCGATGGTGCATAGCCAGAACAAGAAGGACGCCGGGATCGGTGGGCACATCGCAACCTACTCTTCTCTGGCGACGCTGCTCGAGGTTGGATTCAATCACTTCTTCCGTGCCACCTACGGTGATCAGCCTGGAGATTTCATCTATTTCCAAGGCCATGCCTCTCCAGGTGTCTATGCTCGTGCCTTTCTGGAAGGCCGCCTGAGTGAGGATCATCTATGCAATTTCCGGCATGAGCTGCGCGGCAAGCCCGGACTCTCTTCTTACCCTCACCCTTGGCTGATGCCCGACTTCTGGCGGTTCCCGACGGTCTCGATGGGCATTGGGCCGCTCAACGCGGTCTATCAGGCGCGTTTCATGCGCTATCTCGAGAACCGTGGCCTGATTGAAAAGACGGACCGAAAAATCTGGGCTTTTGTTGGAGATGGCGAGACGGATGAAGTCGATACGCTGGGTGCCCTCGGTGTCGCCTCGCGCGAAAAGCTGGACAACCTCATTTTCGTGGTCAATTGCAACCTGCAGCGCCTGGACGGGCCGGTTCGCGGCAACAAACGCATCATCGACGAGCTCGAAGGCGTCTTCCGCGGTGCAAGTTGGAACGTGATCAAAGTCGTTTGGGGCTCGGATTGGGATCCGCTCTTCGAGCGCGATCACACAGGCCTTCTGCTCAAGCGCATGGAAGAGGCCGTCGACGGTGACTATCAGGCATACAAAGCGAAGGGAGGCGCCTATCTTCGCAAGGAGTTCTTCGGGAAGTACCCGGAGCTCCTGGAACTCGTCAGCGACATGTCGGACGAGCAGTTGGCCTCTCTGCATCGCGGTGGGCACGATCCAGCCAAAATTTACAACGCCTACAAGAGGGCTCTGGAGCATCACGGCGGCCCGACCGTTATCCTCGCCAAGACGGTGAAGGGGTACGGACTAGGCAGCACGCAATCCCGCAACGCGTCGCATCAGGAAAAGAAGCTCAGCGACAACGCTTTGTCCGATTTCGTGAAGCGTTTCAAAATTCCTGTTCCTGAGGCCGCCGCCAAACAGGGTCAGCTCTACCGGCCTGCACCAGACAGTCCGGAGATCGTCTATATGCAGGAGCGCCGGCGCCAGCTGGGCGGGTATCTGCCGAATCGGGAGACGCCGAAGCTCGAGTTCAAGGCCCCGCCGCTCAGCGAGTTTAAGGAGTGGACCGCAGGTTCCAAGGACCGTGCTGTGTCGACCACAATGGGCTTCGTCAGCATCCTTCGCCATCTCCTCAAAGATCCTAAAATCGGCAAAATGATCGTGCCGATCGTGCCGGATGAAGGCCGTACCTTCGGTTTGGAGTCGGCCATCCGGCAGGTCGGGATCTATGCGAGTGAAGGGCAAAAGTACCAGCCGCACGATGTGGACATGCTGCTCTATTACCGCGAAGAGAAGGACGGTCAGATTCTCGAGGAAGGCATTACGGAAGCTGGGTCGATGGCCTCCTTCACTGCCGCAGGAACCGCCTACTCGAACTATCGTGTTCCCACCATTCCGTTTTACATGTACTACTCCATGTTCGGATTCCAGCGGGTTGGCGATATGGTTTGGGCATTTGCCGACTCTCGGGGCAAGGGTTTCCTCATGGGCGGAACAGCCGGGCGCACGACGATGCTTGGAGAAGGGCTGCAGCACCAGGATGGCCACAGTCCTGTCCTTTTCAGTACTGTGCCTACCTGCCTCAGCTATGACCCGGCTTTCGTTTACGAACTTGCGGTGATTTTGCAGGATGGCATTCGCAGGATGTATGAGGCAGGTGAAAACGTCTTCTACTACATCACGATGTACAACGAAGACTACGCGATGCCGGCAATGCCGGAGGGCTCGCGTGAGGGTATTCTCCGCGGGATCTATAAGTTCCAACCTGCTCCGGGAGGCAAAGCGATTGTGCAGCTCTTCGGCAGCGGTCCCATCTTGAATGAGGTGATTCGCGCTCAAGGTATCCTTGCTGAGCGCTACGGGGTCCAGGCCGACGTTTGGAGCGTAACCAGCTATATCGAGCTGCGGCGCGAAGGGCTGGCCGTCGAGCGGTGGAACCGCTTACACCCTAGCCAACCAGAAAAGAACCCTTATATCGTGGAAGCTCTCAAGGGAACGGAAGGTCCGATCATTGCCGCGAGCGATTATATGAAGGCTGTGCCTGACATGCTCTCGCCGTGGCTGCGCGACCGCCTGGTTACTCTAGGCACAGATGGCTTTGGACGCAGTGATAATCGTGAGCATTTGCGCAGCCACTTCGAGGTCAATGCAGAGTCTGTTGTCGCCGCTACTCTCTCTAAACTGGCTCGCGAGGGCAAGTTCGATGCTGCCGTGGCCGAGAAGGCCATCGGCGAGCTTGGCCTTGATGCCGAAAAAGGGGATCCCGCGCGGATGTAGTGGTGCGGAACTCGAATGAAGAACGCTCTCGCCGGGCTTGGTTTTCGCTGGCAACGCTGTTCGCCCTAATAGTGTTAACAGGCCCTAGGGTCTCTAACAAAATCTCCAAACCTGGGCAGCCCCGTTGTTTTCAAATTACTGCCTTTTAGCGTGGAGCGGCCAAAGATGACGCAAGGTTCCGCGCCCAGGGAAGTCATACTTGGTCAGCGGCTTGATCTTGCAACTCCAGGTGCTCGAAACTCCGAATGACCAGCGGCAATCTGACTTGTCGACCGTGGAGGCGGACGGCGCAATTCCCGAGTCTAGGTTCTGGGCGCTTGGCGCCGGAATTGCGTCGTCGGCTGTCCATAACTCCCGGTTAAGAGCCCATTGCATCGGCCGCGCTGTCGACGCACTCAGTGTTTCTTGGCGCGAATTTCCGGCATGCCCCACGTACGGCGAATTTTCATCGAAGTAACCCGGGTTGGGGGAAGATACATTTGCCCATTCAGTGGCCGGTGACGGAACCGCTTGTGAGGTCTGTGCTTCCGCTCCAGAATGCGCTAGCAGCGGAAAGCAGAGGAGAGTACAGCTAAAGGATGCGAGCCAACGGAGTGCCACAGGGGAGGCTCCTCAACGGGACTCTCTTGGTTTGTTAACTCACAAACCGGGAGGTGAAACAAACAGTAACTGAGGCTAGTTCCTTCGTCGAGTTACTGAAGTTGCAGGGCAACCTGTGGCCGCAAGCACCGCACTAACAAGTGTGCACGCTATTTCGCGACACTTTGAAAAAACGGACAGGAAGGCAATCTCTGAGGCCGTTCCTACGAATTTGCTCGCGACGGACAGCTGCACCTGCCAGACTGACGTGCCAGACTAACGTGAACGTTGAGCAGGCTAACTTCGCGGCTTGTCAGCTGGGCTACTTATTAAGTTTCAGAGAAAGTTACATTTGGATGTGGCGGTTGGCCCCAGGTTCGCGAAGTTAGGGCCTGAGGTCAGATGCTGGGACCTGTCGGACTCACAGGCCAGCCGATGCGTCAGCGAACAGATACAGAGGCAGCCTGGCCGGGTGCCGGGTCGCCGTCATGCTGCATGAGCCACTGCTGCGCGTGTTCAAGCTGCGGCAGATCGGGATCGGCGGTTTTCCACGCGGTGAGGAATTGACGATAGGCAGCCGCGGCCCCGTTAGAATCCCCGGATTTTTCCTCGGCCAGCGCAATTCCGTAAAGGGAAAACCCCGATTGGGGCCGCTGCAGCAATTCCCTTCGATACGCCGCTTCTGCCTCAGCCCATTTCCCGGCAGTCATGAGTGCCGCACCCTCGCTTTCGCTTGCCGGCCGGATGTACCAGGGAGGCTCGTGGTAGCCCAGGTCGGATTCCCTCTCCTGCGCACTGGAGAAGAGCTTCTCGGCCTCTGAAGCACGGCCCTGCGTGGCCACAATCGTGCCCCGCAGTTCGAGGGACATGATCGTGAGCGCCGAAAGCAGCGGCTGCGCGAGTGGATCGGTCGAGGTCTTGTGGTCAACGGCACCGTTCGCTTTTGTCTTGCCTTTCTCAACCTTGCCTTTCTCATCTTGGATCTCCTGCGACAACCGCCACAGGCTGGCATCGAGCAGGACGGAGTGCCGCTCGGCCGTGTCCGGTTGGTGGGCTTCCACGGCCTGCAGTCCCAAGGCGAATTCCGCGAGATCGCCGGCAAGGAGCTCGAGATGAGGCATCGATGACGGAAGGTTTGCCGCATCCACCAGCTTGGTCACGCGAGCCCAATCGGCACCGCGCAAGGCGATTGGCAATTCAGGATTGAGGCGTGCGATGGAATCCCGCGGTGACCAAGGGTAGAGGGTGTCGGCGCGATTGCCGCGCGCCTGCAGAAGTTTGGAGGAGATTCGCTCGGCATCTTTGAAGTGGCCTTCTTCCAGCAGATTCGCAACCGAGTACATCAGGTTGTGAACGTAGTTCCAGTCGTCATCCACTGCTACATGTTGTTGGCGAAGGTAGGATTCGTCGGCCTGTGTCGAGGCATCAAAAGCGTTCTGCGCACGGGCATATTGTCCCGTCCGGTAATAAATGTGGCCCGGCATGTGAACCATGTGGCCTGAAGTTGGAGCGAGTGAAGCGAGGATATCGGCGCTCGCCAGGGCCTGTTCAGGATGTGCGCCGGCCTCAACCGCGTGGATGAAGAGATGATTGGCTGCGGAATTATTTGGTTCTTCGCGCATGACGCCTTGAAGCAAGTTCTGGGCTTCCTTCTGTCCTGGCTTTGGCTCTCCTTGTTTGTCGAATCCGTCCTCCAACGCTTCGGCGAGAAAAATGCGGGCGTTGGTATCCTTGGGATTTTTCTTGACCAGGGTACGAAACGTTTCAATTTCCTTCGAGTTGCCTTTGGAATCTGTTTTGGCGGACTTCTGCTCATGCGCTTGAGCAGCCCGAATGTAAAGCTTCTCCCGGCTTGTCGCATGCTTGGAGAGCTCGGCCGCCTTGTTCAAGGCTTCCAGCGCATACTGTTGACGATCGGTCTGCCGGAGGCCTTCCGCCTGATACAGTCCCCAGTAACACATCGCGCAGTTTGGATCGCTCCGGATCGACTGTTGAAAGGCCCGAGCTGCCTCGTAGTCCCAGAAATCCTCATAGAGATTGATTCCTTGATCGAACCAGACTTGTGCCTCGCCGTTCGCCGAGATGGGGAAATGCACGGTTCCAATCCCTGTCAACCGCAGGGGAACCGGCAACCGGGCGGGCGGAACAACTTCTCCGGTGTCCCCCGTGTGGCACATCCGCATCTGCGTCTGCGCTAGACAATGGCCGGTCACGAGCAAAACAACGGCCAAAATGCCTACCGCACTGGCTCGAAATCGCTCTTTCATCAAGGGTTCAGCCCACTGTGTCAGACTTCTGATCTAGGGGGGACGGCTGCGAAAGCCCAGCCCACCGATTGGTGCAAGAACGGGAATTTATTTGGCAAGCGCGGATTTGAGCGGTTCACCCGTCGAAATGCCACGCCATGCACCAAAGGGCGGTGTGCCTTAAACTAGAGAGGAGTATATCGCCTCATTCTGGAAAGAACGGATGCTCCCCCGCCCGTGAGGGCTTTTGGGATGGCAAAGGATTCACACATTGATCGGTAGTACTTTACTCACGAAGGTTTTCGGAACCAGTAACGAACGTGCCATCAAGCGCCTGGTGCCGTTGGTCGAACAGATCAGCGCCCTTGAGGCCACCATGAAGGCCCTGTCGGACGAGGAGTTGCGTGCGAAGACCGCCTCCTTCAAGACCCGGATCGCCTCCCGCCTCGAGGGAATCGAGGATGCGGAAGAACGCAAGGCCGAAGAAAAGAAAGTTCTGGATGAAATCCTGCCGGAGGCGTTCGCGGTGGTTCGCGAAGCTGGCTGGCGCGCGGTCCATATGCGGCACTTCGATGTTCAGTTGATCGGTGGCATCGTGCTGCACCAGGGCAAAATCGCGGAAATGAAGACAGGGGAAGGCAAGACCCTCGTGGCGACCCTACCCTGCTATTTGAACGCGCTTGCCGGGCACGGCGTGCATGTCGTCACCGTGAACGACTACTTGGCCAAGCGCGATGCCGAGTGGATGGGCAAGATCTATGAATTCCTCGGGCTGACCGTCGGCGTGATTGTTCACGACCTCGATGACAGCCAGCGCCGCCAGGCGTACGCTGCCGACGTCACATACGGGACAAACAACGAATTCGGGTTCGACTACCTGCGCGACAACATGAAGTTTGAGTTGGCTGATTGCGTGCAGCGTGGCCATTACTTCGGCATCGTAGACGAAGTGGATTCGATCCTGATCGACGAAGCGCGTACTCCATTGATCATCAGCGGGCCCACAGACCAGACCACGGACAAATATGCGCGCGTGAACCGGATCATTCCCTCGCTCGAGCGTGGAGAAGAGATCGAGCGCGGGGAAGACAAGATTCTGACTGGCGACTATGTCGTCGACGAGAAGCACAAGACCATCAGCGTGACCGACGAGGGATGGGAGAAGGTAGAGAAGCTCCTTGGGATCGGCAATATCGCAGAGGTCGAGAACTGGGAGCTGAAGCACCACGTCGAGGTAGCCATCAAGGCGCATTCCCTCTACAAGCGCGATGTGCAATACGTGGTCAAAGATGGCGAAGTCATCATCGTGGACGAGTTCACTGGGCGTCTGATGCCGGGCCGCCGCTGGAGCGACGGGCTCCATCAGGCAGTCGAAGCGAAAGAGGGAGTGAACATTCGCCGCGAAGATCAGACCTTGGCGACGATCACCTTCCAGAACTACTTCCGGCTCTACAGCAAACTTGCCGGCATGACGGGAACCGCGGAAACAGAGGCGGCCGAGTTCGACAAGATCTACAAGCTTGAGATCGTTGTCATC
Organism: Acidobacteriaceae bacterium; assembly: GCA_036500845.1. GTDB lineage: Bacteria > Acidobacteriota > Terriglobia > Terriglobales > Acidobacteriaceae > PALSA-350. The sequence goes on along the minus strand of DASYBJ010000017.1, from coordinate 8,209 downwards.
CCGACAAACAAGCCGTTGCGCCGACTCGAGAACCAGGATGTCGTCTACCGTACGGCAAAAGAGAAATACTTTGCCGTGGCCGATGAGATTACCCGGTTGAACGCAGAGCAGCAGCCCGCTCTCGTTGGCACGACCTCAATCGAGAAATCGGAGCTGCTCTCATCCATTCTTCAGCGCAAGGGCGTCAAGCATGTAGTCTTGAATGCGAAATACCACGAACGGGAAGCCGAGATCGTCGCGCAGGCTGGGCGGTTGGGAATGGTCACCATTGCCACAAATATGGCCGGCCGCGGAACCGACATCCTCCTGGGTGGCAATCCGGAATTTGTGGCCAAGCAGGAGCTGCTCAAGCGCGGAACTGCACGCGCGATCAGTGCGGCCGAGGGTGCAATCAATCCGATGGCGGCGCCTGGCATGCTGCGCTTCTACTATCAGGGCCAGGAGTTCGAGACCAAGCAAGAGACCTGGGACAGTGTCTACGCCCAACATGCGGCCGTTGCTGAAGCTGAACGGGAGAAGGTCATCGCCGCCGGCGGACTGCACATCATCGGAACGGAACGTCACGAATCCCGGCGCGTCGATAACCAGTTGCGCGGCCGTGCAGGCCGTCAGGGTGACCCCGGTGCTTCACGCTTCTATCTGTCGCTCGAAGATGACCTCATGCGCATCTTCGCCAAGGACTGGGTCTCCACGCTCCTGCAGCGATTGGGTATGGAAGAGGGTGTGCCGATTGAATCGCGGATGATCACAAACCGCATCGAGAAGGCGCAGGAAGCTGTCGAAGGCCAGAATTTTGAGGCCCGCAAACACCTCCTGGAGTACGACGATGTCATGAACAAGCAGCGCGAGGCCGTCTACGGGCTCCGCCACCAACTGCTTGAAGGACTCGATCAGAAGGAGCTCATCCTCGAAGACTACGTTGCCAACCTGTTGAGCGCGGCGATGGAAGAGTTCGCGCCGGATTCGAAGCATCCCGATGAGTGGGACGTCAACGGATTGAAGGGCAGACTTCTCTCGCAATTCGGGCTTGACCCTGAAGCGGAAGGCATTCACATCGAAACCCTGAATCGCCACGAATTGGGAGAGGCATTTTTCGAGCGGCTCAAGGAGAAGTACGGCAAGAAAGAAGCAATCATCGGCGGCCAGAACATGCGCTTTCACGAGCGCATGGTGATGCTGAATGTGCTCGACGGCTTGTGGAAAGATCACCTGTTGAGCATGGATCACCTGAAAGAGGGAATCGGTCTTCGCGGATATGGCCAGCAAGACCCGCTCGTGGCTTACAAGAAAGAGTCCTTCGACATGTTCGAAGCGATGATGGGGCGATTCCAGGAGGATACAGTTCGCTATCTCTTCCTGATGCAGATCGTCGGGCCTGATGGCAAGCCGATCACGGAGCCGCCCACTGAGTCCGCGGTTCTCCCGCCAAGCGAGTCCCCGGAGGTGCTGCCCAGCGCACGGCCTTCGCCTCCCGTTCCCGCTCCCGCGCGTCGTCTGGCAACCATCGAAGGGAACGGCTCGTCCGGCGCACCACCTCCGGTGCCGGTCGCGGTGCCGAGACGAGCTCTGTCGACGACCATCGATGAGCTCGAACAGCAGTTCCAGCGCAAGAAGAAGCGAGAGCTCGAGCAGGCGCGTATGGCGGGCGCGAATGGAGCTTCCGAAACCGCTACCCAGCGGCGCACCGGGAAAAAAGTAGGGCGCAATGAGCCTTGCCCCTGTGGCTCGGGCAAAAAATATAAGGCGTGCCACGGCAAAGACGCATAGGACAGGCCCTAATCTTTTCCAGCGTGATCTTTCCTTCGTAGCATGAGGCCCATCTTGGCCAGCGCCCCGGTCCAGGTCTCTGCATCTTCACCGGAAAGATTCATCCGCCTCACAAGGCGGCGTGCTTTTTCAAGCGACACCGTCCCAGCACCGGGCTTTACGTAGCCGCTGGCGACCAGGGCTTCGAAGAAGGCTTGTGTCATTCGTTCGAGCTGCGCGGCGTCGGCGCCGGAAAATTCTGCACTAGCCGGGGAGATTTCTGCGGTCCGGGCGAACTCGTACAGGCAAACGGCGACGGCTTGGCCGAGGTTCATCGAGACGTTGGTCTCTGCCGTCGGAATCCGCATCAGCCAATGACAATAGCTGAGGTCATTCTTCGAGAGACCGCGCTTTTCCGAGCCAAAGAGCAGCGCTACAGGGCCTGCAGCCAGCTTTCGACGAATCTCCGCGCTGCCTTCTTCGAGCAATTTGAGCGGATGTAACAATTGCCTTGCTTTGGCGGCTGTTGTTCCCACGACCAGCAAACAATCGGCAATCGCGTCTGGAAGCTCCCGAAACTCTTCCGCGTTCTGGAGCAGATGTGAAGCACCTACAGCTGAGCGTGCTTCACGGAAAGCAACATCGTAGGGAGCGACTACGCGCAGGCTTGTGAATCCGAAGTTACTCATCGCGCGGGCAGCGGCGCCGATGTTCAAGGGATTGCGAGTTGAAACCAGAACGACGCGCAAGCGGTCCAACAACGAAGGCAACCTCAGGATTGTCGATATTTTGGGTCGATTTCGCTGAACGTAAGATTCTCGGCTTTCGACTTTGTCTCATCCCGCCAGCTTTCGAAGATGCGCCCATAGCTGAGCTTGATGAACTGGCTCTCGTCGAGATGAAGCTGCTTCGCGACCACGTCGATCCACTCCGGGGGGCCTTCGATCTCGACGTAGAGACCGAGAGGCGTCTCATCGAGAACGCAGTGGCCCTGGCTATCCGCCCACTCGGTCCGCCACTTTTCATAAATGAAGACGGGGCGCAGACCGAGGACCTCGAAGATCTTTGCTAAAGCGACCCCATCTTCGACCGTAGTTTCCGTCTCTACACGGCGCTTGTAACGTTCCGCGGGGTCGTCGTCCTCCGGGATGCTCTTATGAGTAACAAACCACTTTCCTCCGTATTCACGGATACGAAGAATCTGCCGCGAGTTGCGCAATGTTCGCTCCGGCGTGTCATACAGCGTGTTCCGCTCGAACGTCCGGGGCGTGACCCGCGTGAATCCCAGCCGTGCAAGGCTTTGCTCAAAACTTTCCTTTTCGGCGACGCGAATTTTCACTTCCGTTTCCACGGTCTGCATAAGCGGGAGTCTATAACGAGAGACACGGCGTGGGAAAATTGCAAAAGACCATATGCCGGAGAAGACTTGGGGAAAATCAACACAGTGAGGCTTGCCGTGAATACGAATGCTCTGAATTCTGAGCATTCGCAGGCAGCGCTTCGCCGCGCGGCTGCAATCCTGCGGTCGGGAGGAACAGTGGCTTTTCCTACTGAAACCGTGTATGGACTTGGAGCAAACGCGCTTGACGCCCACGCGGTTCAGCGGATCTTCGAGGCCAAGCGGCGGCCTTCTTGGGACCCCCTCATCGTGCATGTAGCGAACACGGAACAGTTGGGGCAAGTAGCCGGTGAGATCCCAGCCAAGGCCCACGTGCTCATGGAAGCGTTCTGGCCGGGCCCGCTGACACTGTTACTGCCAAGAACTCTCGAGGTCCCGGCAATCGTCACGGCGGGCCGGCCCAGGGTAGGCGTTCGAATGCCCAATCATCCCGTAGCACGCTGTCTCATTGAGCTGGCCGGTGTTCCTGTAGCGGCCCCCAGTGCAAACTCGTTTGGTAGAACCAGTCCAACGCGAGCAGAATTCGTTCTCCAAGACTTGGACGGTCGAATCGACGCTATCGTCGATTCCGGCGAAACCGCTCTCGGTTTGGAATCCACGGTGATCGACCCATGCGAGGAGCCTCCCGTTCTTTATCGTCCAGGCATGGTTACGTTTGAACAAATACAAGCACTTTGCGGAACACTGGTTCGCTACACCCCCGCCGCCTGCGAGGGTCAAGAACCAGGCTCTCAGCCTTCTCCTGGAGTTGGGTTGAAGCACTACGCGCCACAGGCGCAACTCATTCTCCTTGACCCCGAAACCGATGGGCGCGCTCTCTTGCAAACGGCAGAATCTCTGCGCAGCAAAGGTGAGACTGTTGGGATCATGCTGGCTGACGGAACCGAAGATCTTCGATCCAATTCTCCGTTGGTGTATCGATGGGGCAAGTGGGCAGACTTAGACGAATTGGCCAGGCGGCTTTTTGCGGGTCTACGACAGTTGGATGCGGCGGGAGCGACTGTGATCCTCTGTCCTCTTCCAAAAGACGAGGGAGTCGGTAGTGCATTGCGCGATAGGCTGATGAAAGCCGCACGTACCCCCTAAACTCGAAGCGCGTCGCCGGCTTTATAAAGATACTTAATGCTGGATTTATAAATCAGAGTCCTGCTGCCGTGTCGAACCTTGATGGCATTCAGGTCGTACCATTCGATGTAGCCCTCGATCTGCTCGCCATCCTCAAGCACAATCACCATGAGCGTTTGTCCTTGAGCCTGCTTTTGCAGGTAGAAATTTTCTGCGTGCGAACTCTTCTTCGGTAAGGCCGCCGGATCCAGTGACGAATAATAGCTCGACGTTGATGAAGAAAGAGCGTTGCGGCGTGGCATAGGTCTTCCTCCCAAGGTGCGCGCAGGAAGGGTTGGACGGATGAGCTTACGGGGCCCGGCTGTGCTAACGGGAGAAACTTTTGAGGCGCCAGGAGACGCGCTCGAGCCTTGCACGTCAGCTTTCGAGTTTTGAACTTCAGCTTTGGAACGGTGCGACCGGTCCATACCTGGCGCGGGTACTGGAGTAGGATTCGACATAACTCTAAACCAAGGACACTTGAAAAGTTAGATGCACGTGGACGCCATCTCGACGGAAGAACAGAAAAGATAGCTACAAAGCAGCTGGGTCTGTGGAAAGCAGACGCCTCTCAAGTTTGGTGGCGATAATGCAGGCATCCTAGCCCAAATTGTGGCGGCCTACAAGCATTACCAAAGTACAACAATCATCGCTTGGGCAATTTATCGTGTGGGGAACTCACCGAATCTGCCGCAATCCCGAGTCAAGATTGACCAACGCCGATCGCGAAGCTGTCGAGCGCGAGAGAACGCAGCAAATTTCGGCGCATGCCCTGTTCTACTTGAACGATTCCTCGTGACGCAGCCTCAAGCCATCCCAAGCTGATCGATTGCGAAATCCGTGTCAGCTCATGGATTAAATCAACGTTGCGCACTAGTCGATCTGCCCCGGAATAGATCAGCAGCAGATCCTCCAAGAGACTGGAGAACGCTCGCAGTAGATTACTAGTTTTCTCTTGACCCTCCGCGCCAGCTCGATATGTTTCGGTCATACGGAAGAGCGCAGAGTAGTCGACCTCCCGTTCTCCGTCTCGACAAGCGTTGTGCAACAGAATTAGAGCATCTTGCCGGCTTGCCAAATAGCTGTTGAGATCGAATCCAAGGGCTTGGCCGACTGCGCCCTCGGCGAGCCGGGCAACGAGAGATCGCTCCTGAGGCTTCCAATCCTTACGCCGTTCCGCAAGCAGCGCCTCAATCTGCTCGGGCGGCAGCGCGCCCAATCGAATTAGGCTTGAGCGAGATCGGATGGTAGGCAACAACTCACCGGGATTGTCCGAGATCAGCACGACATGGGCATGTTCGGGCGGCTCTTCCAAAACCTTGAGGAGAGAATTTGCGGCCTCCTTCATGAAAGCCGAGCTCGAAAAGATATAGATCGAACGCGGAGCCTCGGCCGGGAGACGGTAGACCCGCTGGATAACACTTCGAACTTGACCGATCTTGATCAGCAACTGTGGCGGGTCCGGCGGAATGATGAGCACATCGGGATGGGTCTGGATAAGGATGCGTGTATCCCGCTTGTCTACGTCGCGCAGCTCCTCGCGGGCAGCGACGGCTTCATTCACGCGATCCGCTAGCGGCAAAGAGAGCGCGATACGCCTGCAGTTAGCGCAAACGCCGCAGAAATCAGGGAGTCCTTCAGTAACCGGTCGTCGCTGGCAGGCCAGAGTTTGCGCCAGCATGAGAGCCAGCGTATATTTTCCCGCTCCGCGTGGTCCTGCCAGAATGAGCGCAGGGGGAACGCGGCCAGCCGCTACCGCTTCGCGCAGGTGGCGAACCGTCTCATGATTTCCTAGAAACTGATCGAATCCCACATTACCAAGCCTAGCAAACTAGGCTCTCAGCGATCTGCTGTGCTCGCCTGGCCGTCACATTTCCGGCGCGTAACGGTGCAGGATGAGCGAAATTGGAAGACCGACGCAGACAATGTGGGTCAAGATCGCAATCGTGGCGGCCGTGATCGAGAACGGGGTCGGTGGGGCAGCCGAAAGGGGCTTCACGACCCAATACATGAACCCATAGACCCCGACGCCATAGAGAACTCCTGACAATACGGGACGAGTCCTGATGAATTTGAACTCTTCGCTTAACAAGTAAAATACGTTGGCCGCCGACAGAGCGATCAGAAAATGAATCCCCAATCCTAGCATCGCTGTCATCCATCCACCGCCGAAGGATCTGTTACCGAGGAGTCCGCTCGCGATGTACTGGAGAATCTGAACCGGTTTGACGCCCTGGACTGCAAAAGTGAGGAATGCAGCGCTGATATCCAGCACGCCGCATGTGAAGCCGGCCAGCAAGATAGCTGGAAGAGCGCGCACCTCCGCTCCCGGGATCGTCTCGTCGTCATTCAAGATAGGTTTCCCCAGGCAGCACGCAATAAGACAGCAAGAAGCAACTTGCTGTTTAAATGGAATTATCCCTGTCTCTTCTAACTCTAGAGCTTTGCCGGCCTCTTGACTATCCTTTTAGGCCTAAGCTCCCAAATCTGAACGTGTCACGTGTCGAACATTGGATGAGAGCCAACTCAGCGAAGCTCGGGCAAGACCATCATCGGATACTTGGGGCGCAGCGTGATCTTGGGCTGAACGTCAACCACTTGTCCGGGAAGGAAACGCAATCGCCACTTCTGCGCGATCGTAGCCAGAATGAGCACCCCCTCCATCCACGCAAAGGACTCGCCGATACACTGGCGTCCGCCCCCACCGAAGGGAAAATAGGCAAAACGAGGCCGGCTCGCCTTTTGCTCGGGCAGAAAGCGATCCGGATCGAAGCGGAGCGGATCGGGAAAATATCGTTCGCTGCGGTGCAGGATGTACTGACTGAAAAAGAAATAGACCCCGGCAGGGAACCGGTAGGGTCCCAACTCCACATCCGCGATGGATTGCCGTCCCATCGCCCAGGCCGGTGGATACAGCCGCATCGATTCCGCGAAGACCATCTCCGTGTAGCGAAGACGGGATAAGTCGTCGAGAGTAGGCAGGCGGCCCTTTCCCAGAACCTCGTCGAGCTCGGCATGAAACCGGGCTTCTGCCTGCGGGTTCTGGGAGAGCAGATACCAGGTCCAGGTGAGCGCATTGGCTACTGTCTCATAGCCGGCCAGAAAGAGAGTGAGCACCTCATCTCGCAGTTGCTCATCGGTCATGCCGGAGTGGTCGGCTTCCTCATCGCGGGAGGCCAGCAACATCGAGAGCAGATCGCCCCGGTCGCAATTATCCTTGCGATGCTCTTCAATGATGCGATGGACCACAGCGTCCAAACGCGCTCGGGCGCGGCGAAAGCGCACTAGGCCGGGGACTGGCAGGTGCAAATAGGATTCGGCTCGTGGCAGCGCAACCAGAAAATTGTAAAGCTCCATGATCACATTCACCTGATCGTTGATCTCAAGCACATCCTCCGTCACGTCAGTGTTAAAGAGGGTTCGCGCAACGATCTGCAGAGTGAGTTGCATCATCTGCGCCGAGATATCCAACGGCTGGCCTGCTTGCCAGTGATCGCGCATGACCTTCGCACGGTCGCCCATCATACCGCCGTAAGCTTGGATTCGCTGGCGGTGGAACGCAGGCGCAGCGATTCGCCGCTGTCGCCTGTGCACCTCTCCATCGCTGGTGATCAGCCCTTCGCCGAGCAGAATCTTCATGCGGCGTTGCGTGCGCTCCTTCACGAAATTCTGCGGCTGCTGAATAAGAATCTCGCGGATGAACTCCGGCTCATTCACAAACACAATGTGAGAAGCCCCTAGCCGGTAATGTGCGATTCGGCCATATGTCGCGGCGAGGTGCTCGAAGAGAGCGATGGGATTTCCGGGCTTGAAAAAGCGGCGAAGCAGGTAGAACGGGAGGTTGAGTTTGAGCCCCGGTGGGAACCGGTAACCGTCGCGTTCAATCACCTTCCACGATGAAGTACCTTGCATTTCCGTGGCTGAGGAGAGGGTGGACATTGCACGCTAACTTTCAACTCG
>DASYBJ010000016.1:0-3232 GCA_036500845.1 Acidobacteriaceae bacterium | reverse complement strand
CCTGCACCGCTAAAATCGGGAAATGGCTGATATTGTTGCGTGCTGACGGACGGATTGAACAATCCTCTAACTGTATTCGGGTCGTAATAAAGTGGCAGGTGACGGGAAATATTGCCGACATAGCTGATGGTGGCCACTAAGTTATTCGTCAGCGCCTGCTGCATTCCAAAGCTATAGCTCATGGTGTATGGTGTTTTGATCTGCGGATCGATCGCATGGAAGCCGGGGAATTGAACGAAGTTTTGGAGGCCTCCTCCGGTCTTTGCCACCAGTCCGGTTTCCAGAGATACGCCTTGGCCGGCAAGGGAAGGGCAGTTATTTGCGAAACAATTTGGGGCGGGTATATTGGCGGAGTTCGAGAAAGGATAGTTATCACCCAAATCCGTATTTCCTTGGCTTTGCAGGCCGCCATAAAAAATACCAAAGCCGCCGCGGAAGACGGTGTTCGGGTGTGCCTGATAGGCAAAGCCGATGCGCGGCGCAAAGTTCACCATCCGCGAAGTTGCCAGACGCTGGTTGTCCAGGTATCGCAAAGTAATGTTGTCCTTTGCCAGGGTACTCAGGAACAGTGGGCTAAGACTTAGATTTCTCATCCTGCTGGGCAGCTCATATACCGCGGAGCCGCTGCCAATGCCGAGCGAGGACGGATTGGCAACGAAGTTTGCCTGGGCTCCGCTGTTTTCCTTATAAGGCTGAAAATAGTCGTACCTTAAGCCCAGGTTCAGCGTCAGCCTAGGTGTAAGTTTCCAATCGTCCTGTCCATACGCGGAGTAGTACCATTGTTGGTGGTTGACGTTTGGAGCATTCGCAATATTTCCTGTGTTCATCTGGTCAGCAAGAAAATCTGCCACAGCCGACCCGGTAAAGCTCACGCCGGGGGATCCGGTGTAGACGGGATTGTAATTATAATGACCGAGAGAAGCTGGCGCATAACGATCGAAGAAGCGGATAGACTGGAACGAAACGCCCATCTTCAATGAGTGCTTGCCGATAACCTTGGTCACGTTATCCAGAATCTGATAGACGTTCTGCGCTTCATTCTGCGTGCCAGTCGAGCCCCATTGCTGGATAACTCCGTTGAAGTAACCCACGGGTAAGCCGCCTTGACCGGGTCCGAGATTGGGAACACCACCCAGCCCAAGCGATGCGGCCAGCGTTGTATTATTCGCATTCGGCTGCAGGAATTTGAATACGCCCCAGTTATAGCCAAACCGAAACTCGTTGACCAAGTTCGGGGTGAAGATATGCGTCTCACTCAGCATGAAGTTCTCGGCGAGATTCGTGTCGTGCTGGCCGCCGAAGCCGCTGCCGTCAAGAATCGGGCCAAGTGGAAGGCCGTTCGTAATGATCTCATGCAGATAGCTGTAACGTGCATATGCCTGATCCTTCGCGCTTATATTCCAATCCAACCGCTGGTCCCACTGGAAGGTATCGTCCTGCCGCCCCACGTTCTCAACCAGATTGTTATATGTCTTTCCGCCGTTGGCGTTCGCAGCCGGATACATATTTAGAATGTTTTTGGCGACTGGATTAATCTGGTTGGGGCAAAACGTATTGTTTTGTCCATTGCATGTGAGTCTCTGCGTACCGCCGGAATTCGGCTGATAAAGTTGGATCGGCTGCGCAGCGCCGGTTAGGGCGGGATTAAGCAATTCGGAGAAGTTACCCTGCCGCATCAACGCCGTCGGTACGCTATAAACGTTTGTCTGGCCGATCGAAATGCGATTTGCTTCCACGTCTCCGAAATAGAAGACTTTGTTCCTTAGGATAGGAAAGCCAAGCGTTGCGCCGAACTGGTTCTGATGGTAGGGAGGATTGGTCTGCGCATTCCAATTGCGCGCGTCCAGATTCGTATTACGAAGATATTCCCACACGTCTCCGTGAATCTGATTCGTGCCCGACTTCACACTGGCGCTCATCACAGCACCAGCCGAATGTCCGAACTCCGCGCTGTAATTGCTGGTCTGCAAACTGAACTCCGACAGTGCATCCGGAGGAGGTCGCATGACGAAGCTCGAGCCATTCAGAAAATCCACCAGGTTGGTATTGTTGTCCACCCCGTCCAGAATGAAATTATTCTGTTCCGCGTTCTGCCCATTGGCCACAAAATCGCCCTTCCCACTGCCCCGCGTGTTTCCAAAGGGTGGAGCGACGCCAGCGGTCAGTTGCGCGATGTAAACCCAGTTGCGCCCGTTGAGGGGTGTGTCGTTGATCGTCTCAGTGCTGACGACCTGTCCAATGGAACTCTGCTGAGTCTGCAGCAACGGCGGTTCGTCATTCACTGTCACGGTCTGTGAGGCAGTTCCCGGCTGCAGCGTGAGCACGACATTCAGGCTCGACTGAATGTCAACATGGAGATTCCCTCGAGTCGTCGTCTGGAATCCCTGCGCCGATGCGCTCACCGTGTAGTTCCCTATTTTGAGCGGCGAAAAAACGTACGTACCGCTGTTGCTTGCCTTCCTGGTAAGCACCAGACCTGTATCGGTGTCCGTAAGCGTAACGTCTGCACCGGGCACAACTGCGCCTGTGCTGTCCTGTACGGCTCCCGTGATGGTTCCCTGGTCAACTTGCGCCCAAGCCGTTGTGCCGCAGAGCAGGAATAGGCAGAGGGACAACATCAGCATTGCCATGCTGATTCCGGTATGTCGTTTGTAATTGATCGTCGAGTTACAAATCATCGATGGCCTCCCCTATCAATCGCGCGACGACTCACGCGATCTGACAAATAGCGCGCTTCGCTGTCAGGCGACGCTTGAAACCGGTTACATTTTGGCGGGCGGTATCACCTGGGCCTTAATCTCGTATCGCCCATGAGAGTCAGACTTTCATGCGCGGAAATCACGTTAAGCGCTCAAGTGAACGAATGTCAAGCGCCCAGAGAGTTTACCGGGACCGGTCCGGAAAACATTGAGAGTGGTCTAAGCGATGGATTTACCGCAGAATATTGAGTTGCTAGCCATTTAGATCTGACATACCCCCTAAAAAAAGGCAGAGATCAGGTGCGGCTTTGAGCGCTTATAAGCTAAGATGGTTGGTCGATCGCCTACAAGCCCGATGCGGGCGCACCTACATGGATGTAGATCACAGCCAGGTGGAGACATTTATTTATGCATATCCATAAGATCAGCACTCGCGATGTGCGTTTCCAGCTCGCCGCGGGCGCAGGTTCGGACGCAGTTCACTCCGCTCCGGAGTACTCCTTCGCCGTCACCCGGCTGACCTCGGATACGGG
>DASYBJ010000015.1:0-1591 GCA_036500845.1 Acidobacteriaceae bacterium | reverse complement strand
GCCCGACCTTGACGCGAATGCAAATGCAGTTGCAATCCAGCACATCAAGCTTGAGAACGAGGGCTGGGAACGCGATATTGCCGTCACCGAACCAACGGAGCCAAGTTTTAGCTCCACGCGGGCATAGTCCTGGGAATTGGAATCGATGCTTGGTGACTCCGCGCATTTTGCGCAACCTTCTCAGCAACGACGGAGCCAAGAGAGTATGCGTGCACTCACCGGCGAACTACTGCTGACCGCGTGTGAAGAGGCTGCGGAAGAGCACGACTTGAATCGTAGTCTCGTCTTGCTTTCCCACGCGATTCCCAAAAGCAATCGGCGAGAACTCGCGCGGCTTTCGATAGCAGAACGCAATTTGCTCTTGCTACGCCTCCGTGAGCTAAGCTTTGGCTCCCTTCTCCAAGGATTCGGCGCGTGTCCTCAATGTGGTGCCCACCTGGAGTTCGAACTGCCGGTAGCTTCGTTGATCGAACGGTTGCAATCGCATTCATCTCCCGGGCCAATCACCTGGAGTGAGAACGGAAGGCATTGCCAATTGCGGCCGGTCACGACCGACGACCTGCTCTCCATACTCGACATGCCCGGCATTCGCGAAGCGCAAGATCGATTGCTGGAACTTTGTCTGAGCGTATCCGGGTCGTTGGCGAAACCTTCTGCCTGTTCGACTACAGATTCTCTTCTTGAGAAGTTCGAACAGCTCCACGCCGCCGCGGAACTGAGCTGTACTCTTCGATGCCCCGAATGCTCAGTCAGCGAAACACTCGATCTGGATATTGCCCGCTTTCTCTGGATCGAGGCGCGTAGTGCAGCTCAAAGGTTGCTAGCGGAAATCCACGAACTGGCGTGGGCTTATGGCTGGAGCGAGCGCTCGATTGCCCGCATGAGTCCGCAACGCCGTAATGCATACCTGGAGATGCTGAGCGCATGAGCAGTCTGCTTGAACGCATGGTAAAGAGAACGCGTGCTCCGTTGCCCGGCATCGAGCCACTCTTAAAGCCGCGTTACGCGCGTCGCGGTGCTTCCGCCGCGCGATCGCAAACAGACACCATCACGCAAGCCAGTGAATTCTCTTCAGGAAGACTGGGACCAGCAGATCGCTTTCCCAATCAGGCTCCGACGATTCAACCCGAGGCGTGGGGCGATCGCGATGAGATCGACGGCTCCGGCGCTACGAGATCAGGGGAACGCGTCGCCCAACCGGACGCTCAGCAAATCACCGAAAGGCATTCTCCGGAGTTCCGCCCCAGGCAATCAGAAGGCTTCGCTTCGTTCGCGCAGGTACATCGCCCGGCGAGCGCTAGTCACTCGGCGCCGCAAATCGATCCAGCAGTCCTTGATCTCAAGTCCAGATCTGCGTCTCCCCTGACAAAGACCGAGCCGAGTCGTTTACCAAAATTCATCCCCGAGCAGGTTGTCGTGACACACAGGAAAGGGCCAGAAGCCCCACTGTTCTCTCCACCGGCAACCAAGCTCTCATCGAAGCAACAGCCTGTGGTTGAGCAAGAGGCGACTGCGGAGAAGAGCTCAGACGTCACCATCTCGATCGGCCATATTGAGATTCGCGCCGCACAATCCCTCGAACAACCACGCA
>DASYBJ010000014.1:0-4167 GCA_036500845.1 Acidobacteriaceae bacterium | reverse complement strand
CGCGCACTTTGCGTCGGAAGTGGGAAACCACGAATTTCTCCGTCTCGCGCTTATCGTTCTTTTTCAGTTCGGGAGGATGGGCCCGATGAACCAGCCGTCAGTCCTCAATCCTCAGCTCCCGTGCACTTGTTGGTCTCGGGTCGGCTCAAATTCTCGCGCGATTGCGGCGCAAATTTCATTAGGGAAACTCGATGTATAAATTTCGGTTTATATAAGCGAATGTTTATAGAACGTGTTTTGGGCGAAATATCAGACCGAAGCGTATCTTCAAAGAGCGATCTCAGCCAGCAACGGCGCCGGTAAAACAGCCTCACCGATGTTCGTGCAACACTCCAGGCGCGGACTGTTTCGGTGAATGTCAAAAAATGGCCCAAAGTAGACTTCGCCTAATCTACGCCATTTACTTTCATTAGAGGCATCTCACCGCTTGCCAAGGACGTTTCGGAGAGTAGGGAGAACTTGGATTAACAACTGGCCCGTGATGGTTGGTTCAATCCATGATTCGTAAGGATCTCTTTTCCGCCGCTCTTCGCGATCACGCAAACCGTACCCGTCAATGTCGGGATATTGTCGAGCTCCGTCCAGAGAAACACTCTCTGCGGTCCGTTCCAGACCCGGAGGAACGATGCGTTATCGTCAAAGACCCGGGGCGCGTCCGGAAAGAACGATCCATACCAGAGATTCGAGGAGCGCCCGTTCAGAATGCGTACTTGCCGCCGCAGGTAGAAACCCAGCGTCGACCCAGCCTCATACTCCCCGTTGATCTCGATGATGTCGTCTGGCTGCAGGTGGGGCTGAATGGCATCCGCCAAGCTCTTTGAAGAGAGCACTGGTGAAAATGTCACAAAGGCCAGGTGTGCAGCCACGAGGAAAATGACCATCATCGCCGCGAGGGCACCGTTGGCAAGCCGTACCCTGCCTCGCCGGCGAAAGATGAAGTTAGCAAGCGTTCCTCCGGGCAGTGCCACCGCCGTCAGCAGGAGAGGTACGCGAAAAACCCCCATAGCACGCGTACTCAGATCGAGGAAATGTCCCAGTGAAAGAGCATAATCGCCAGGGTTCTGCGAGAGCAGCATTGAAAGATCGGTGCCGGGCGCAGGCGGTTTGCCCTGCCATGCGAAAAAACCGGCAGCCGCCGCTCCCACCATCCCGAAGAGCAGCAGGACATACGAAATCCGTCTGCCCGCAACGCGAAGCGGATCGTTAGCGCCAGCCTCCTCTTCGGCTGCAAGCCAAGCGCCGATCATCAGCGCGATCGGGGGAAGAGCCGGTAAGGCATAGTATTCCTGGCGCGTTGAAAAGCTGAAGAAGAGCAGCACAAACATTGCCCAGATTCCGAGCAGCAGCCAAGCCTGACTGCGCCGGTCGGAAGGCCCGCGGCGAATGCTCTGCTTCCACGGAATTTGCCCAAGTGCTTTGAACAGGAAAGCGATCCACGGCGTAAGCCAAACGGCCAGCAGACCCCAAAACAGGGCCAGCGGGACGGTGTCATAGTCGCGGGGAACTCGTTCGTTCAGGTATCGCAGGTATTGCTCGTTGACGAAGTAGAACCAGAAGAAGCCGTGGACATTCCCCTGTGTGGGCATCACTCCGGCCGGATCACCTCGTGCTGGATTTTCGACTCCGGCGACAATGTGCCAGGGTAGGGCAATGATGAGAAAAACAAGCGCGCTCGAAAAGGGATGCCAGTGCAGCAAGTGGCGCAAATTCCTCGTGACCAGCAGGAACAGGCCCACGACTGCCAACGGAAAAACAATCCCGATCAGACCCTTGGTCAGTACATTCAAAGCGCAGGCGGCGGCGAACCCCCAAGCCGTCGCCCGTGAGGGCTGTTCCTCCTCGAGAGACACCCAGAAGAACCACATGCTGGCCGTCAGCCATAGGCATACGATGACGTCGGGAATCATGATGCGCGTGTAGAGAAAGATTCCGAACGACGTCAAGAGAATGACCGCAGCATAGAGCCCGGCTGCGGCCGAGCCAAAAAGCCGGCGACCGAAACCATTTGCAGCGAGAAAGAGAGCCAGCGCATAGAACGCAAGCGGCAGCCGCGCCGCCCAGTCGTGGGCGCCAAACAGCTTGAAGCTCAGTGCCGTGCTCCAGTACATCAAAGGAGCTTTTTCGAGATAGCGGATGCCATTGGCGTGGAGCGTAATCCAATCGTGCCGGACCACCATCTCCCGCGCGACCTCGGAGTGCACCGAGTCGGCATCGTCAAGCAGAGGCGGCCGAAAAAGAGTAAAGCTCCCGTAAAGCAATGCCCATAAAGCGATCAAGACATAGATGGGTTTTCTGGCAGCTTGCTGAATGGGCACTGACATAGCTTATAGCGACCCGCGAATCAGTCCTCGCCTGATTGGGATCCAGTTCTCTCGAATGTGCTCGGACCGGCAAAAGCGTAGATGACCGACCCTGATCGCCCTCGGACTGATCCCCGTCCCGTGACCCTCTCCCGGCGGCGCTATAGTTAAAGGAGTCATCCGCACAACAGCCATGGCGTCAGAAACGGCCACAACACGGGCGAGCGAGGTCCTGGGACCGAGCACGGCTCTCGTCTTCAACGACTGGTATCCCGCACTGCGCAGCGAAGCATTGCGCGGGCGCAAGATGGTCAAGGCCATGCTGTTAGGCATCCCTTTGGTGCTGGGACGCAAGCAGGATGGAACGCTCTTTGCGATGCGCGATAGCTGCCCCCATCGTGGTATTCCACTCTCCTGCGGATGGTTCGATGGCAACGCCGTCACCTGCAAATATCACGGGTGGGTCTTCGAGCCGAGATCCGGCCAATGTATGGAAATCCCTTCGCTCACCAGCCAGGACGCCTTTCCGCGGCGCATCTACGCGAGCGCTTTCCCCTGCCACGAAGCGGACGGATACGCCTGGGTCTACGTTCCCAAGCCGGGCAGTGGGCGCGTGCGCGGCGAGGCGAGGGACACACCTCCCTTCGTTCCCGAGGTCCCAAAGTTTGGAGGGAAATTCCGCACCGCGCACCTGACCGCGGACCTGCCCTGCAATGTCGATCACGGAATCATCGGACTCATGGATCCGGCGCACGGCCCTTTTGTTCACCAGGCATGGTGGTGGCGTTCCCGGCATAGCATCCATGAAAAGGAAAAGCATTTCGAGCCCATCCCGCAAGGGTTCCGTATGTCGGCGCATGTCCCGTCGGCCAATAGTGCGCCCTACAAACTTCTAGGCGTGTACGGCGAACCGATTGAGACAACGATCGACTTTGTGCTTCCCAACCGGCGCTATGAAACGCTGCGTTGCGGGTCGAAGTGGTTCTCTAGCCTCACGACGGTCACCCCGACAACCGCCAACGAATGCCGCATCGACGTCTGCGGCGCATGGAATGTCTTCCATGCTGTCCCCTTCGTGACTTCGATCGCCAAGTTCTTTGGCAATCGCTTCGTGCGTCAGGATCAGATCACCATGATCCAGCAGGCCGAAGGACTGAAGTTCAATCCCGGACTGATGCTGATTGACGATGCCGATCGTCCCGCAAAATGGTATTTCGCTCTCAAGCGGGCGCGGCTTGAAGCCGAAGAGACAGGGCGCCCCATGGAGCATCCGATGGACGGCCCCGTCACTCTCCGTTGGCGCAGCTGAACCTTTTTAGTTCTCTATCAGTGCGGAATACCCTAAAGAGCTCTGCTCTCGACGGAGAGCACCTGGCCGAGCCCAGGTACCTGCGCAAAAAGAATGAGATGACGCCCTCCCGTGGACTCGCCCTGAGTGGGTTCTGGAAGACTGGCCGTAACCGTGATTGCGGCTTTTACGGTCGCAATGCGCGTGAGGCTCCTTGCCACCGAGACATGCGAGAGATGACGACCGGAGTTCTCACCTCGCAGAACGTTCGAACTCGTCAAATCATCTGCGATGACTGCATAGATATCGGCTCCGCTTCCTGGAGCTTGACCGGCGACAGAGAAGGTCACGGAAAGCGACTTACCCGAAGGAGTCGCGGAAACAATGTGAACCGTCAAGGGCGTCCTTCTATTTTGTGACTGAAGCGCTCTCAAGATCCCGTCCCCATCGCTGCCGACGACCTGTACTTCTCCGTTCACGACAACTTGCGGCGTATAAATGCCGTCGAGGTGAAAACGTTGACCGTAGGCATTCTGCCGCTCAGTAAAAGCAGGTTGAGAAAACGGATCGGACCAGCCA
>DASYBJ010000013.1:0-2964 GCA_036500845.1 Acidobacteriaceae bacterium | reverse complement strand
ATGAGTCCCATCCTCCGAGCAAATTTCGCCACTCAGCACGTTTTGGATGGTTCCATCCAGATTCGGATTCAAAACTATTTTTCCTAGGCTCTTCCGTGCCGCCATCGTGCCCCCTCGTGACCACTGGTGGTCCGCCCCCCGTTGCCAGTGAACCGGCAGTGCCGCATCAAGGTGCCGCATTGCAGCACTAACACTGCTTCTGCAATAGTCTTTAGCAGTCGCTGTTCCGTTGTAAGCCCGTAGGGTTTCCCAATGTCGGTTAGGACTTGCGAGGTCCAGCACGAGAGATCGCATTTTTCTCGTCAGCGGCTCTGCCCGCTTTCATCGTCACGGTGAACAATGGCATGAGAGTCTCCCAATGATGAAGGATGGCCGAGCCGGGCATTCCGGCCTGACCGAGCGGCCGATCCTGAATGAACTCAAGAACACTACTGTTTTGGACATGGCCATCTCTTTAGTTTCTCCTCGTGCAAAATTGAATATGGAAGTTAGGGCAGGAACTTGTAACCAGAGCTATGGACCGTATGAAAGTGCTTGGGATGGGCAGGCTCAGCCGTTATGGGATGCTCGATCTGCTTGACGTTTTCGTTGAGGCTGACCGCCTCTCCGCCTTCACCCAATTCTTTACGCATTCGGGCACAAAAGAGATTCGCTCCCGCGAGATGCTACGGCCGCTATTGATTCTGGACCTGTTTGGCGAGGCGACCAACATGGGAATCAAGCGAGTAGCGAACGCCAATGACCGCTACAGCTACGACGAACTGCTCTATGTCCGCAAAACCTATTTTTCGCCGGAAGCACTGCGAAACGCGAACGGCGCGGTTGTGAATAAGTTGCTCGCCTTGCGCAATCCGCGTTTGTGGGGCGAGGGCGCGAGCAGTTGCGCCTCCGACGGCTCGCGCTTCGAAAGCTGGAAGCAAAATCTCATGACCAAATGGCGCTCGCGCTATAAAGGAGAGCGTCAAGAAGTCGGGGGGTCGGCAACCGTCTTCATTCAGATGGTGAATTCTGTTTGATGGCAGTCTGATGGCTACATAGGCAGTCCGGGGGGAACTAGCCCTTTGGGGTTTTCACGGCCGCAGCTAGTTTGCTGTGGCATGAAATCAATAACTTATCGAATCATCACCCCCGACTTCCTGACGCTCTCTCAGTGGACGTGCCAGTCTGGTTGGACAGGTGGGTCACGATGCTGCCGGAGACATCATCGCGGCGATCTGGAAAGCGGCCATCGAACAGAAAAGACTTGAGCAGAACGGCAAATCCAAGCCGGGTCGCGCCTGTCTTGTTGCCCAGCAGATTGCGCTCTTCGACCGAGAGCGTCCAGTACCGGTCGAGTTCTTCGGGATGCCAATCCTGCTTCATGGGCTTTTAAAGAGTGTCCAGACTACGGTTTTCGCTTCCCAAGAAGAAAATCCAAACCCACTTCGTAATCGCTCTTGGCCAGTATGGTCTCGATCGTACCCTGCTTCAGTTCTTTCGCCAGCGTCAGAATCTCCGCGATCCGCGAACGGATCGCCGGGATATGCGCCGTGAGTCGAGCGACCTCCCGGCGCTGGGCTGAAGCGAGGTCGAGCTTCGACCATCGAGAAAGTTGCTCTTCGTAAAGATCGACGTCCTTCGCCTGGTCGGAATAGACCTTAAGAACGCGGTCTACGGTGTAGTCGTCAAGCACATGAGGCTTCAACCGGCAGGACGCTAGATTGGAATACTGCCGTTCCACTTCGTCGAGCAAGCCGTCGACCATCGAGCCGATGAGCGGGAGCGAATCGATAGGCTGCCAGTTTATCTGAGGCGGGAACGGTCCAGGCATCAAGCTGCCTCCGTAATCGACCAACGGTTCAGCCCGATGGCGATACAAGTGCCGTATAGGGGACATGCCAGCCAATGAGGACAGGATGAATAGCCAATTGAGAGGTAGCCAAATAAGAGCGGCGTCTCACCATCTTGTCCACGTAGTTTAGAGTTGGTCAAATGAAGTACACCCCATCTGACCATCCTTCGATCAAAGTCGCCCGCGTCTACCTGCGCGTGTCGACAGACGAGCCTCACGAGCCAGAGCGAGATCGAACAAAGCGCGCGAGCCGCCGGTTACTACATCGCCGGGGTCTACCGTGAGAAGGCGTCGGGCGCACGCGCGGACCGGCCCGAGCTGCTGCGCATGATCGCGGACCTGCAGCCAGGCGAAGTGGTCAGAGCCGAGAGCGTCAATAATCCTGAAACAGGACGCCATATAATTCTGAAACATTGCGCCAAGTAAAGATGAAAGCTACACCCCAAATACTCCGCATAATCGCGCGGCTCCAAGAAGTTTGTCATGCGGTCGTGGATCGGGAGATGCTGCGAAGGCCGGTCATCTTGTTGAAGAGTAATGGCTCCCGAGATCCGAGTTGCAACTAGGATTCACGCGGGGTCCAAGGTCCACCGGGCGGCCAGTTCGAAGCTGTCTCCCATGGCGTGATCAAGGGAACAAGAAACTTCCGTAAGTCCTCAACCAGCACAGCCAGATCTTCCTGCGCCGCCTTCATGTGTTCGCGCCTGATGAATGCTCTCCAGCGAGCATCCCACTGTTCCGCATATTGACCTGTCAAGCCAGTCGGCGCGTCGACCGGCATCGGAGTCTGCCGTCTTTCGAAGGTTCGCTGCACAGCAGAGAACAACGCGGCATGGTTGAATCGGAAAGTTCGGGAGATCAGCCATAGATCGTAAAAGTCTTTCAAGCGGCTGTTGGCGATCCCGAGGGTCACCATAGCATTGAATTTTTCTGCGACTACCGTTTCGACCGGATAGGCACGAAGATGTGGTGGCGGGGAGTCAAGGAGTGCGGGGTAATCGGGGTAGTAGCCACATCCAAACGAAAACCACCGTTAAGGAACAATCGGGAGATAAAAGGCACCTAAGTCACTGATTCTCGGTATGAATGAGAGTTAACCTGCGCGATGGCTGTTTTCGCGCGATTTTGCCTAA
>DASYBJ010000012.1:0-29176 GCA_036500845.1 Acidobacteriaceae bacterium | reverse complement strand
CCCGCAACCGGATCGCTCACATTTGTGAGCAATGCGGTTGCCGCTAAATGGCTTCTTCACGAGAACGTGGACCGCAGACGATGGCTCGCGGCCGTCTTTGTTTGTTGTGGCGTGGCGCTTTTGAAGGCTTAGATGCCCGAGTTCACGTAGTGGCGGGCCGCAGACGGCTCAGCAGGGTTTTGACCGTCCCACGGCTCAAGATTGCCAGCTTCTCGTATGCCGGAACGCTGATCCTTTGGGAGAAGACATCGAAGTTGCGTCGCTGGATGCGCTCCAAGAGCCGATGATAGATGGTCACGAGCACCCAAAGCGCCGGACGGCTATCATCGGAGATCAGCGGAAGCAACTGCTGGGCTGCCTGATAGAACTTGTCGGCGCGCTCAGCCTGGAGCGCAAGTACTTTGCGCTCTGCAGGCGTCAACTGCTCTCCGGAAGCCAAACTCGTTATCTGCTGGGGATGGACCCCGCAGAGTTCGAGATCTTCGAGCGGCAGATAGAGCCGCCCACGTCCGGCATCTTCGCGCACATCCCGCAAAATGTTGGTCAGCTGAAAAGCGATACCCGTCTCTTCGGCGAGTTTTTCAGCGCGGAGATCCCGATATCCGAAGATGCGAATACAGACTAAGCCAACAACTGAGGCTACGAGATAGCAGTACCGATAAAGATCCGTAAAGGTGGCAAAGGTCGCCAAGTGCCCTGCATTGCCGGAAGGGTTGAGATCTGTTGCTGTGCCCTCCACGAGCTGGTCGAGGAGTTCGGGAGCGATCGCAAAGCGGCGCTGGGCATCAAGCAGCGCAACGAAAACAGGATCGTCGGTGGCGCTTCCGGCAAGCGCCTGATGCCATCGATCCAACCATGAGCTGAGTGCAGTCCTGCGCTCGGAAACAGTCAGTGATTCGTCGTCTGATAGGTCATCCGCATGCCGCATGAAAGCATAGACCGCGCAGATGGCGTCCCGTTTTTGCGGCGGCAGCGCGACGAAAGCGTAGTAGAAATTTTTGGCCTGCTCCCGCGCGATCTTCCGGCATCTGGCATATGCCGCTGCAACCTCAGGCGTCACGCCGCCTGCCTTCCCCCAGCCGAACCTTCCCCAGCCAAGCCAGCCAGCAGTTTCTTGCTGAGTGCGCGCAATAGGAGCGCGAGTTTTCTTCCCTTTGAGATCGCTGGCCGGTTCCGCAGAACGTCGTAGTCTTGCCGCTCGATTGCATGCAGAATCTCCAGCCCGCCGCGACTCAACCTTCGCGGCAAGAACCAGGAGGCTACATGGAAGTTCTCGTAATGCGATTCGGCAAGCCGCCGGCAGTAGTCATGTGCTTCTTCAAGCGTCGGGCGCCTGTCGGGAACGCGGTACTCCGGGGGTAGCGCAGCCCAGCCACGCTCCACCAGTTCCCGGTCGCTTTGGGTACTTTCTACAGCCATGAGTTTTGAAGCTCTTTCGTTCCCCTCTTTGTTCCGCTCAGGGAAGGATAGCCGTCTTGATGTCGTTCGAACGGTCCATCAAGCGTCGCAGCACCGTTTCTAACTCGGCAAGCTGCGCCCTTCCGGTGATGTACTCACTGCATTTGAAACGTCCGCTGGCCAAGAGATCGAATGCCTTGCGGCAGGCAGCAGGAGTGTGATGAAAGCTGGCCTTGAGCGTAATGTCGTTATAGTGCAGTCGGTTGGTGTCGATCTCGACCTTCGTTCCCGCCGCACACCCCCCGAAGAAGTTGACCGTGCCGCCTCGGCGCACCATATCCACGGCCCATTGCCAAGCGAGAGGGGTGGCAACCGCCTCAATCGCCACATCCACTCCGCGCCGCTCCGGAGTGAGGGCACGCACTTCCGCAACTGGATCGGTACCGGGTGCGATCTGCACAGTCTGGCAGGCTCCAAAGGTCATGGCGGGGGCGATTTGTTCGTCGCGTTTCACTACGGCAATTACCTTCATCCCCGATAGCTGCGCTACGTGCATGAACATGAGGCCGATCGGACCGGCGCCAATGACAACGACGTGATCGCCCGGCCTGGCACCGGTCTCTTCCAGACCACGAACCACACACGCCAAGGGCTCAGTCAGTGCTGCGTGTTCCAGAGGCAGGCTCTCAGGAACGATCAAAGTGTTCTTCGAAACAATCCTTGCCGGAATGCGCATGTACTCGGCGTAGGCGCCGTTATTGAAGAGCAGATCCTGACAGAGATTTTCCTGCCGACGCACACACCAGAAACAGTTGCCACACGGTGCTGAGTTCAAAGCGACAACCCGCATACCAGGGCGAAAAGCACGTACTCCCTTCCCTACCTCATGCACGATGCCCGCCATCTCGTGCCCGAAGAGCGCAGGCGGAACCAGCATCTTGGCATGATATCCCCTGCGAAAGACCTTCAGGTCGGTTCCGCACGTGAGAGCCGCCTGCACCCGGACCACAATTTCTCCCGGAGCAGCTTCCGGGATGGGAACCCGTTCGATCCGAACATCCTCTTTGCCGTACAACACGGCGGCGTTCATCTCACTGGACATGCATCCCTATTCTCGCGCACTCCCCGCAACCTTGCCGGGATGAATCATAATCTTCATCGAAGTTGCGCTAGGTTGCGAGGCCAATGCGATCGCGGCTACGGCGTCCTCAAGCGTAAAGCGGTGCGAGATCAGCCGGGTCAGATCGTATCCCTGGGTATACCCCTCGAAAGCCAAACAGGCGCTTTCCTCCTGGAGTTCGACCGAAGCGCTATAGGAGCCGAGCAGCGCCTTCTCATCGACGCAGACGGATGCCGGATCGATCGTCGCTTCTCCCCGCTGGGTCTGCGCAAAGAGCAGGACTCGGCCTCCCGGGCGAGCCGCGTCCATTGCGATGCGAATCAGTGAATTTCCGGCAGCAGCTACGAGCACAGCGTCCACTCCGCGTCCTTCGCTTGCAGCCCGGGCCGCGGAGACAACGTCTTCTCGCGAAGCGTCGATGGGAGAGTCCAGCCCAAAGAGCGCGGCCACCTTGTGCCGCTCCGGATAGAGATCTGCAGTGAGAACTCTGGCGCCGGAACGCTTTGCCAAAGAGCCAAGCAAAATCCCAATAGGCCCTTGACCGATTACCAGCACAGTTTCGTCCGACGCGAGATCCAAGCTGCGAACGCCCTTGAGACAGGTATTCAGAGGCTCTACGAAGGCGGCCTGTTCGAACGGAACTCCATCGGGAATCCTGATCAGCCCGCGCTCGACAATCCAATCCATCACGCGAACGTACTCGGCAAAACCCCCTCCGGAGGGCTCATAACCTGCTGTGCAGCCGACGCGTTTGTAGACCGCGCATTGCGCAAAGGTCCCTTTGCGGCAGTAATAACAGTTTCCGCACGGGATGTGGTGGAAGACCATCACGCGGTCTCCCACACGAAAGCCGTTCACCCGGGCCCCCACAGCCGCGATCGTGCCCGCGGTCTCGTGGCCGAAGATGCGAGGAGCAGAATGCGATCCGGTGTGAATCTTCTTCAGATCCGTCCCGCAAATACCGCATGCATAGACTCGAAGAAGAACTTCGCCCGGGCCGATCTCCGGTACCGGCATGGTCTCGACACGTACGTCGTTGACTCCGTGATACACCGCCGCCTGCATGGTGGCGGGAATAGCCGGATCGTTTTGTTGTTGATACCTATCGATGACTGCCGCTGTCTGCATCGCTCTTTTCGCCCAGGAACTCCCGCATGCTCTCAGCCAAGGCCTCAGCACCAATCTTGCTATTTTTGCCTATCCGGGCCATTGGCCGCCAGTACTTCGGCCGGATCGCCAAATGCCTCAGGAGCGCCGGCATCATCAGCTTGCCTTCTGAGGTCGTGAACACCGCGAAATCTGGAAAAACATCGCCTTGAGCATCCGAAACCGCCTTGAAGCAATAGAAAGGAATAGAGTTCCGATCCGCAGTCTTGGCAACCTCAACGGCTTCCATATCCACGAAAACTGCTTTGAAACGCTCCCCCAGCTGGCGCTTTTCTGGCGCCTGCACCACGTGGCCAACGGTAACCAGCTTCAGCCTGAGAGCCGCATCCGGAGGAAAACTGGTCCTGAAACGCTCTTCCGTTTCCGCGTCCACGACTTCAGCAACTCGATAGGCCTGCCCCGGAGAGACACCACAGGAAAGAGCGCCAACCCAACCGAGCGAAACCAGCCCATGAAGTCCGCCGTCGCCGTCAACGGCTCGCTCCGCAAGTGCACAGGCACGCGCAGCGGCTTTCTGTCCCATTCCTGCGGCTACGGCGACGCAGCCGGTCTGACCGATGCGCCCCTCCCAGGCAACGTCTCCCTTGTCCGCGCCCGATAGCTCAACGGACTGCCATCCGCGTACGAGAGCTTTGAGCTCTCCCGGGAAGGCCGCGATTATGCCGAGGTAGCTCACGATGCGGTCACGTACCCATGCGCGAGGAACCAATCGATAGCAGATCGCAATGCCGGATAAACGGGAACGACTGAGAAGCCTAACTCCCTTTCCGCCTTCGCTGAAGACGCAAACATTTTCTTCTTGCCCATACGTACGGCCTCGACCGTAGCCCTCGGTTCGCGCCTCCGGATGCGGCCCGTGATGGTCTGGTCACAGAAGGCAAACACCATGGCTACGGTATTTGGGACGCGGATGGTTGGCGATGGGATCTGCGTAATGGCAGACATTTTATCGAGGATCTGCTTCAGTGTTAGGTTTTCTCCGCCCAAAATATATCGTTCACCAGGGCAACCCCGAGTGAGGGCATCGACGTGCGTCTTGGCTACTTCTTTCACATCGACAAGATTCAACCCGGTGTCGACATAGGCGGGAAACTTATGGTTGAGGAAGTCCACGATGATGTGGCCGGTGGGCGTCGGCTTGATGTCATTTGAGCCGATCGGCGTGGTCGGGTTCAGCACGATCACCTGTTGACCGGCTCGCGCGGCAGTGATGGCCACCTGTTCGGCCAAGAATTTCGAGCGCTTGTAGTGTCCGATCATATCGGCGAGCGAAACCGGTGTGTTCTCGTCGATGATCGTACCATCGGAACGAAATCCCATCGTCGCCACACTCGACGTGTAGACGACCCGCGGCACAGCCTCTTCCTGGGCGATGCGGAGCAACTCGCGCGTTCCCTCGACGTTGACTGCATAGATCCGCTTCGGATCTGTGATCCACAATCGATAGTCCGCCGCGACGTGGATAACCGCATCACAGCCCGCCATGCCGCCGCGTAGAGTTTCAGGTTTGAGAAGGTCGCCATTGACCAGCTCTAGCGGAAGGCCTTCCAAATTTTGAAGGGGGCTGCTAGGACGGACGAGAATCCGAACGGTGGCTCCGCGGCTGGCAAGCTCATGTGCAACGTGGCTCCCAACAAATCCCGTGGCGCCTGTAAGGAATACTTTCATTTTCGCGTTTTAGCTGCTGACGGCGTACAGGACCCGATCATCGCTGCAATTCGTTGGCGCCCACGAATTGACGATTTGATTTTGTTAGAAGCCGGATAGTGACAGCAACAGGTTAGGAGTTCCTAATCCAGCTTCTCGGGATGTAAGCCGAAGCCCTTCTCTCCAGCAGATCTCTTCTCGTTCCATTTCTTCACCCATGCTTCCCAGCTCGCGCCGGCGGCACGATCTTTACCGGTAAAGGCGAGCCCAGCAATCTCGCTGTAGGCAATCGTCATCTTTTCGGAAGAGTCTTTGGGGAAGAGACGCACGAACGATTCGGCCAAAGAAGAGCCGGTGCGCCGGTCGAAGATGTATCCCTCAACGACAGGGCCATCTTTGCGGGTTATTGTGACATCGCCGCGATAATCGAAGGCCTTTTCCAACGCTTCGATAGTCTCTTGCTCACTGGCAAGCGTGGGCACCCACCCCTCCAGGATTTCGTGCTTGGTTCCCGGCGCCAGTTCGAGCGATTCGGGATCGACAGGCTTCGTCTCATGCTCGGAGGCGCTTTTCCCCGTCATACACGGGTCTCCTCAAACTCGCGGCGCGAGTCGCTGACAATTTGCACCAGCGGAGAAGATGCGGGAACTGCTCCGGAGTAAGGCTCGTTGAGTAGATCGCGCGCTCCATGATCTTCATAACGGTTGAAGAGCGTTGCGCGAACGGTCGATAGAAAACCGCGGAACGACCCGAAGGTATCGTGTACGGCAGAGGGCTCATATCCACAGCTCACCATGCAATTGGCGCACTTAGGATTCCCCGATTCGGTGCCATATTCTTCCCAGACCGTCGTCTCCATCAGTTCGGAGAACGTGGAAGCATAACCATCCTGCAGCAGGTAGCAAGGTTTCTGCCAACCGAAGATGTTGTATGCCGGAGCGCCCCACGGTGTGCACTGATAGTGGCGCTTGCCCATGAGGAACTCGAGAAAGAGCGGAGACATATTGAACTTCCATTCGCGGTCGCGATTGGAGAGGATTGCCCGGAACAGTCTGCGGGTTCGAGCGCGGCCGAGAAAATGCTTTTGGTCAGGCGCCTTGTCGTAGGAATATCCGGGCGAAAGGACAATTCCTTCGACGCCCATGCTCATCACTTCGCTAAAGAAGGCGCGGACACTGTTGGCATCGGCGCCATCGAAGAGGGTGGTGTTGGTCGTGACACGAAAACCGCGCTTCACCGCTTCGCGAATGCCCGCGACGGCCTGATCATACCCGCCTTCCCGGCAAACAGAGAAATCGTGATGTTCGCGCTGTCCATCCAGATGCACGGAAAAGGTAAGGTATTTGCTGGGCTTGAATTGATGGATCTTTTCCTTGAGCAGCAACGCGTTGGTGCACAGGTAGATGTACTTCTTGCGGGCGACCAGACCTTCGACAATCTCGACGATCCGTGGGTGCATCAACGGTTCCCCGCCCGGGATCGATACCATCGGCGCGCCGCACTCCTCGACTGCCCGGAAACACTCTTCCGGAGAGAGTTCCTTCTTGAGGATGTGCGCGGGATATTGAATCTTGCCGCAACCGGCGCAGGCCAGATTGCAACGAAAGAGTGGCTCGAGCATAAGCACGAGCGGATAGCGTTTCTGCCCACTCAAGCGCTTTTTAAGGACGTAGGTTGCCACCGTCCACATCTGTGAAATCGGCACTGCCATCGTGTCAAATCTCCTTCAGGACCGGGGTTCCCAGCGAGCGCGCCGTTTCGCTTGTTGGGGTGGAAGACCGTTCGAGCGCGCTGCGATAGTTGCTCAGCGCCAGCAACGGGAAGTAGTTCCGATACAGGTGGTACGCCAGATAGAAGACACGGGGAAAGCCAGTCCCGGTAATCACAGCTTGCCGCTTCGCGCCTTCTCCCATGCTTTCATCCCAGGAGCCGTCCGCGCGCTGCCTCTCCATTAACCAGCGCGTTCCTTTGGCTAAAGAATCGCTGCGCGTATCTCCCGCAGCCAAAAGGGCCAGGATCGCCCATGCCGTTTGCGAGGGAGTGCTTACACCAACCCCGCGAGTGGCTGGATCGTCGTAACTGGCACAGCTCTCGCCCCAGCCGCCGTCTGCGTTCTGCACGGAGCGGACCCACTCGGCGGCTTGCTGAATCTGCGGCTCGTGATTCCAGACGCCGATCGCTTCCAGGCCCCGCACGACAAGGAAAGTGCCGTAGAGGTAATTCACGCCCCAGCGGCCGAACCAGCTTCCATCTGGCTCCTGCTCGCTGTAGATAAATTTGATCGCCTTTTGAACCCGGCGGTCTTCCTGGGTGTACCCGTAGGTGGCTAGCATCTCCAGAATGCGTCCGGTAATGTCGACAGTCGGTGGGTCGAGCATCGCGTTGTGGTCGGCAAAGGGAACATTCTCGAAGACCATCTTCGTGTTGTCCTTGTCGAAGCTGGCCCACCCCCCACTCTTGCACTGCATGGCGAAAATCCATGCAATCGCACGTTGACAAACATCGTGCTGGTAGCGTTGCCGGGCGATGTTGTCGACTTTGTTCAGGGCGAGAAGTACTTGCGCGGAGTCGTCGGTATCGGGATAGAACTCGTTGTTAAATTCGAAATACCAACCTCCCGGTTGCGCATTCCGAACCTTGACAGCCCAGTCGCCGAAGTGCCGCACTTCCTTTGACAACATCCAGTCCGCCGCCCGCACTAGCCGCGCGTCGGTCCGGGATATCCCGGACTCTCCCAAAACATAGAGCGCGTAAGCCGTATCCCACACTGGAGACATGCATGGCTGCATACGGAAAGTGGGTTCTGAGTAATCGGGAATGCCCTCGTCCTCCAGGCCCAGCCTTTCGAACTCATCCATCGCACGGATAGTTTGCGGATCATCCGCCGAGTAGCCGAGGCAGCGCAGAGCGAGAATGGCATTGAGCAGCGCGGGATAGATCGCGCCTAACCCGTCGCTCATTTCCATGCGCTCCAGAATCCATTTTTCGGCCTTTTTCAGCGCTACTTTGCGGAGAGGACGAATATGTACACGCTCGGCCCAGTGCAGTATGCGGTCGACGAGCAGGAAGAAGTTCCGCCAGCCAACGATCTTCTTATGGTCCCAGGGCAGCCGCAGTTTCGCGTTCGGCTTGCCCCCGACGAAGAGCTCATCCAAGCTGTTTTCCGGGGGCAATTTCTTGAACGGCTTCTTCGCATAAGCGATCGAGAGCGGCACCAGGATCGCCCGCGACCACGACGAGATCTCATAGATATTGAAATAGAACCAGTTGGGAAAGAGCACGATCTCCGGGGGGATCGCCGGCACCGCGTCGTACTCATACTGACCGAAGAAACAGAGGTAGAGCTTGGTGAACGTATTGCATTCCGTCACGCCGCCATGGTGCAAAATCCATTCGCGGGCCTTG
The DNA here is from genome assembly GCA_036500845.1 of Acidobacteriaceae bacterium. GTDB lineage: Bacteria > Acidobacteriota > Terriglobia > Terriglobales > Acidobacteriaceae > PALSA-350. Next base: position 20,439 of record DASYBJ010000012.1, on the reverse strand, counting down.
ACCAAAACCGGATGATCTTTCGACCACCCCATCAGTTTGAAGGCGAAATACGCCTTTACCGAGGCGCTGATGTTGGAAGGGCCGCCAGCATAGATGCTCCAGCCGCCGTCCTCATTTTGCGTGCGCAGAATCTCCGCGAGGGCCCACCGCATTTTGCGCTCGTCGCCGGTGGCAAGGAGCGTGTGAACCATGATGTAGTCGGATTCGAGGGTGGAGTCGGCTTCTAATTCCCCGCACCAGTAGCCGTCGGGGTGCTGCTGCGAGAAGAGAAACTCCTGGGCCCGCCCTATCGCCTTTTTTACTTGATCCAATCCGGCATCGATGCGGCCGAAGCGGGGGATCAATGGCTGCACACCTTCAAATGATTGAGTCATGCGGGTCCTTGGAGCTTTCCCTCAAAGAAGCCTTCCCTCGAAAAACCAAGCGACAGTACTACCACGTGCCAAAGAGTCTTCACATACGTCCGCTAACGTGTGCATCCATTGCGTGAATACTGAAACAGTCAACGTACAGGACCGATCACACGCCACTACGTACTCTGAGACGACAGAAAGCTACGTCGGTTGCATCCGACTCCACTAAGAATCTATTGCGCAGCGAGGCTCGCGGGTCCGATGGCCTGCACGATCTCAGGCGGCAACCCGAAGCGTACGTTTTCCGGCATTACCTCAACCTCATCCACAGACGAGAAACCCTTGCCGGTAAGATATTCAACTACCTCTGCCACAAGTACTTCCGGAGCGGACGCGCCCGCCGTAACAGCAACCGTAGTCGCCCCATCCAGCCACTCGGGATTGATTGCAGCGGAGTTTTCGATGAGATAGGCATTGGTGCTGAGATTACGGGAGACCTCCACAAGCCGGTTTGAGTTGGAGCTGTTGTTCGATCCGACAACGAGAACCAGATCGGCCTGATGCGCCACGTTTTTCACAGCAACTTGGCGATTTTCCGTGGCGTAACAGATGTCCTGCGAATGCGGACCGGCAATATTGGGAAACTTCGCCTTCAATGCCTGGATGATGTCACGAGCTTCGTCCAAACTGAGCGTCGTTTGAGTCAGATACGCAACTCGATTGGGATCAGGGATCTGGAGGGCGGCTACCTCCTCGACAGTAGAAACGACCTGAGTAACATCAGGCGCCTCGCCTAATGTCCCCTCAATTTCATCGTGGTCGCGATGCCCGATCAGGACTAGCGAATAGCCTTGACGCGCGAACTTGACCGCTTCGACGTGCACCTTGGTGACGAGCGGGCAAGTGGCATCTATCACCTTGAGCTTGCGGGCCTTGCTGCGTTCGCGTACTGCGGGCGAAACACCGTGGGCACTGTAGATGACGCGCATTCCTGAGGGGACGTCGTCGATATCATCGACAAAGATCGCACCCTTCTCCGCCAGTTCATTGACAACAAATCGGTTATGAACAATCTCTTTGCGCACATAAATGGGGGCGCCAAAGGCTTCGAGGGCGATGTTGACGATATCGATCGCGCGAACTACACCAGCACAGAAGCCGCGTGGCTTCAGAAGGAGGACGCGCTTGGCCACCGCAGAGGACGTCCCGGAGGAAGTCTGGGAAGAGGGCGTAACGTTCGTAGTCACTTTGTCCAGTAGGTCAGCAGTCACTCTTTCCAGTATACCGCGCCGCCTGCCCGAACTGATAGCGCAGCCACTTAGCACAGGTCGCACGGGAATCCAGGCAGTATCCCAAAGATGACCGTTTCTAACCCTGACCTAAGCCAATCTAGGAACTGGATTTTAACATCTGCTCGGCGTGGCGCAGAGAGGTCTCCGTAAGCTTGGCCCCGCTCAACATACGGGCGACTTCCTCGGTTCGCTCTGCGTCCGTCAGCAGGCGCACCGATGTTTGGGTTTTTCTCTGCCGCTCGCGCTTCTCGACAACAAAATGCTGGTCTGCGAATACGGCAATTTGCGGCAGGTGGGTAACGCACAGAACCTGCTGGATACGCGAAAGGGTCTTCAATTTCTGTCCAACCGCTTCCGCCGCGCGCCCTCCTATTCCAATGTCAATCTCATCAAAGACCAAGGTCCGCGGGATGGCCGTCTTGCGCCGCTTCCCGGCTCCCTCTTCGACGCTTACCTTGAGCGCTAACATCACCCGCGACATCTCACCGCCGGAGGCGATCTCGTGGAGCGGCTTCAACGGCTCGCCAGCGTTCGTGGCAATACGGCATTCGATACTATCCCAACCATGCGGGCTCCAGTGTTCTTCGGTCTGCTGCGGGCGCACGAGTACAGCGAATTGCGCTTTTAGGGCCAAATCGTTGATCTGGGCCTCGGCGAGTTTTTCGAGTTTTCCGGCAGCCGTCGTGCGCTCCTTAGTCAATTGGGTCGCCGCCGCACGATAAGCGTCCGCGGCCTTTTCCCGAGCTCTGCGGAGTTCCTCGAGCAGCTGATCACGATTCTCGATTTCAAGCAGTTTCTCTCGAACCGCGACGCCGTGACAGATGACATCGCCCAGCGTCGCTCCATACTTCCGCTTGAGCCGGTGAAGCACTGCGAGCCGGTCCTCGATAGTGCTCAGACGTTCCGGCGAGGCTTGGATTTTGTCTGCGTAATCGCGCACCGTTTGCCCCACGTCGCCGACGATCGCGCGCGCAGAAGAAATCTGTTCCACGGCCTCGGAGAAACGGCTGTCATACCGAGCCAGCTCTTCAAGATTGCGCAGTGCGGCGCGCAACGCGACCTCCGCCGAGCTGCCGCTCTCATAGAGAAGCTCATGAGTGGTCATCGCCGCCGAATAGAGCTTTTCCGCATTGGCCAGAACCCGGCGCTCGTTCTCGAGCGCTTCGTCTTCGGATTCCTTGAGCTGGGCGCCTTCAATCTCACGGCTCTCGAAGGTCCAAACGTCTGCCTGGCGCAGCCGGTCCCGCTCGTTCCCCTCGAGCGTGGCCAGCCTTTCGCAAATGTCTCGCCATTCCTGGTGAGCCTGCGCGACGGCATCGAACGAGATGGCTGCATACCGATCCAAAAGAAGCCGCTGTTGCGTCTGATCGAATGCGCCTAAGGTCTCGCTCTGGGCATGAACAAGAGCGAGTTCCGGGGCCAACTGCCGCAGGACGGCGACCGTCGCCGGCTGATTGTTCACATACACTCTGCCCTTGCCGTTGGCCTGAATCTCGCGGCGAAGGATAATCTCGGAGCCATCCGCGTCGATACCGTTCACCTCGAGGGTCGACTCTGCGCCAGCTGTACTTTCAAAGACGCAGGATACGACGGCACGTTCGGCACCATGGCGAACGACATCCGATGAGGCCTTATCCCCCATCAGCAGCGCGAGCGCATCGACTAGAATGGATTTACCGGCGCCCGTCTCGCCAGTTAATAAATTCAATCCCGGACCGAAGACGGCGATCGCGTGATCGATCACCGCATAATTTTCCGCACGGAGTTCGAGCAGCATCAGCGATCCTCAGGGCAACCGTTCCGAGCGCAGCATAGCACGATCCGGCTCGCCGACGGGGTAGCTGACTACTGCGAATGTATATCGCTGCTGCGCTAAACCGGAGCGGCACTCATCCCAGGGCATGATTAGAACGAGGCTGATAACAACCAGGGCCTGATAACAACCAGGGCGCGTGGGCATCCAGGGAACCGCCAGGTAATTCTCGCGGTTGGTAGGAAGCGGCCGGAGCTCCAAGCATCTTCGATGGAACAGTTTCGATGAAATAGTTATGACCCTTTGACCAGGCCTGCCGAGCTTGTCCCACGGCCGTCACTTGGTTTCACGCATGGAGGTCTGCTAACGTGAAAGTTCAGGCGATGATACATCTTGCGCATATCGTGGCTTTTGTGCTGCAAGCAGATGATGCTGCAGCTCCTCCTGTTCCAGCCCCTAGCTCCGGACCCGGCGCTATTTTGGAGGTCCTCCGCCATATTGGCCCGGTAGCTCTGGTTGTGCTTGGTGTGCTCGCCCTAAGCAGCCTCTATTCCTGGGCGATCATTCTGGCTAAATGGTCGGGCCTTCGACGGGCTCGCACGCAGAGCAAGCGCTTTTTGCGCGCCTTCCGCAAAGCCAACCGTTTGCAGGAGATCGCGGCCGTCAGCGACCAGTTCAAGCCCAGTCCGCTGGTCATGGTGTTTGACGAGGTATATGAAACCTATCGCCGGCAGACAGGCGGTTTTGGCCAGCCCAAGAACATAACTGCGCTCGAACGGACAGCGCAGTCGGCCGCGGGTGAGGCTCTCACGGTTCTCGAAGAACGCCTATCTTGGCTGGCTACGATCGGCGCGGTCTCTCCATTTGTGGGGCTGTTTGGCACAGTGATGGGCATCATCGATGCCTTCCACGGCTTGGGTACCGAAGGAGCTGCAACACTTCGTGCCGTCGCACCGGGAGTGTCAGAGGCGCTGATCACCACCGCCGCCGGGCTGCTCGTGGCCATCCCCGCAGTCGTCGCGTACAACCAGTTCACCGCGTCCCTACGCACTTTTGGTGCTCAGATGGACGACTTCGCGCGTGAGCTGCTCAACAGCCTCGAAGAGATCTCATTACAGCCCAATCAGGACCCGATGGAGAGGGAGGCCGCGCGTGGCCTTCACCACTAGTTCCGGCCATACACGCACCTCGCTCGCGGAAATCAACATCACTCCGCTGGTCGACGTCGTGCTTGTGCTGCTGATCATATTCATGGTCACCGCGCCCGTGCTGCAATCCGGCATCGATGTCTCGGTTCCAAAAACCCGTACCGTCAAGCAAATCACGCAGCAACGCCTCGTGCTGACCATCGACCGGGAGCAGAATGTCTTCTTGGGGGACAAGCCGGTCAACCTGACACAGCTTCCCTCGTTGCTCCACCAGCCGAATGCCGATCCCGCGCACCAGATCATCTATCTCCGCGCAGACGAGCGCGTTCCTTTCGGCGCATTCGCCTCTGTGATGGACGCGGTCAAACAAGCGGGTATCACGAACATCAGTATCGTGACTCAACCGCTTGCGAAGACGGCGAAGTAGGACGCTATGGCGTGGTCATCGGGCAATAGCGATCTATGGAATGCAGGAGAATATGAGCGCGAGGGCATGGGCGCGCCCTTTGCGAAGTCTACGGCTCTTCATCTGCTGATCATCGGCCTGTTTGTCGGCTACGCTTACATGCACAACCTATTCCACGGAACCGAGTGGGGCTCGAATAGTCTCCAAGAAGGATCCATTCAAGCGACTCTTGTTTCTTCAGCCTTGCCTCTGCCGCAAGATCACCCGCCGACAGAAAATGTGTTGGCGACAGAAACGCCCAGCACCGCGCCCGCTCTACCGGAGCAGAAGGCTGAGCCCGTTCCTCTGCCGGAAGCGATTCCCATCCCGGAAAAGCAAGCACCGGTAAAACCGGTACAGAAACCTCAGCCGGAGGCGCCCCCAAAGCATCAACCACCGCCTCCGAAGCCACAAAACAAGGCGACCTACGGCGAAGCGGCTCCCGCAAATGTCGCCCGAGCTACAACAGCGACTCCGAATGCAAATAGCTCCGTTGCAGTGACGGGCGGAGATTTTGGAGCACGCTTCGGGTGGTACGTCGACGTGATCAAGCGTAAGGTCGCGCAGAATTGGTATACGCAGGAAGTTCAGCCGGGTACGCCCGCTGGAGCGACCGTGTATGTGGAGTTTGAGGTTGCACGAGACGGATCCGTCACTAGCGCTCGCGTATCTGCATCGAGCGGGTCTCCTTCACTGGACTCCTCCGGCCTGCGCGCTATCCAACGTGTGGACACTTTCGGCCCGCTTCCCGGCGGCTATAATCAGAGCACTCTCAATGTCCTTTATCACTTCACTTACCCAGGTCACCAGTAAGGTCCTGCGACCGCGAAAAACGACGGAGACTTAAGGTGTCTCGTATAAAATAAGCTTGCGAACTGCATGACAAAGAGCCGAGCAGATACTCCCCCCTACTTCCGACTTGCTTTACTGATTCTCTTGCTTCTGGCATTGGATCGATCGCGGGCAATCGCTCAGGACTGGGTTCGCACGGGAACCAACTTGGGCGCGCAGAGAATCCGGCTAGCCGCAGCGGAATTCAATCCCTCCTCGGCAGACCCGCAAACAGCCAACCTCAAAACAACCTTCGATACTACCCTCTTCAACGATCTGAGCAATGCGGGAATCTTCGACATGGTGTCGAGAAGCATGGCTCCGGCGGTTATGCCCGCCAACCCGCAGCAGATGAATCTTGCGCAGTGGTCCGCGGCCCCGGCCAGCGCAGCGATGGTGGCATTCGGTTCAATTGCGGTGACCAACGGACGGGTAGCTGTGTACGGCTGGTTATTCGACGCCAAAAATCCGAGTTCTCCCCAGATTCTGGGAAAGCAATACAACGAAGACGCGACCTCGGAGAATGCGCGTCTGATCGCGCATCGTTTCGCCGATGAGATCATCACGCGTCTAGGCGGTGGAATCTCCGGGATTGCTGAGACCCATATCCTCTATGTCTCTTCCCGCGGAGGGAACAAGGAGATATGGCAGATGGACTACGATGGGCAGGGCCCGCATGCGGTCACCCATCTGGGCACGATCTCTCTTTCGCCGCGCATCTCGCCAGACAACAGTCGTGTTGCATTCGCCTCGCTAGGCCGCAGCGGGTGGGAAATCCGCATGTACTCAATGGTACTCGGCCGCATGGTGAACTTCCCCTCGATGGGCGGCAATACCTATTCGCCGGCTTGGTCGGGCGATGGCTCACGCCTCGCATTTTCGTCTTCACGTTCCGGTGATCCAGAGATATACATCTCCGATGCCAACGGCTCGGACGCTCGACGCGTAACCTCATTTCGCGGACCAGATGTTTCCCCGACTTGGAACCCCAAGAGCAACTCCCAGATTGCGTGGTGCAGCGGGCGTACCGGCTTGCCGCAGATCTACACCATGGATGCGGACGGCACGAACGTGCAGCGCCTGACCGACGGCGGCTACGCAACTTCGCCCTCATGGTCTCCGAATGGACAGTTTCTGGCTTTTGCTTGGAATCGAAAATACGGTCCCGGCGCCCCTGGTGGTCAGGATATTTACATCATGGACATTGCGAGCAAGCGCTGGACGCAACTTACGCATGAGCAGGGGCGCAACGACTTTCCATCCTGGTCCCCCGATGGACGGCATATCGTTTTTCAACGTGAAGAGGGTCGTGGCGCGGAGATCTGGAGCATGCTGGCCGATGGAAGCGAACAACACAAATTGACCCAGAGCGGCTCGAACTCGATGCCGAACTGGAGTTGGAAGTAAGAACAATTTAGTAGTTGGGCTGGAGTTCGTTTGACACCAACCCTGTTCTTTATTCGTCCATTTTTTCTGATGACTGTGTCCACGCAACGGAAGCTGAACGGTACTTGGAGTCACCACTGTGCCGGAGAGCGGACTGTCTGTCTTCGATTCCCCGTATCAATGCCATCCAGGGATACGGGCTTTATGTCGAGCCTCGCAAGACGAGGCCCTACACAAGGAGAGATTGTGATAACTCCGTACCGCAAACGTATCACCCATTTGGTTGCTGTTGTGGCGCTCGGCGCCGCTGCTGGCTGCCACAAGAAGGCTGCCCCGCCACCGCCGCCAGCACCCCCAGCCGAGACCTCTCCGCAGCCTACGGCCAACATTACTGTTGCACCGACCACGATTGACTCAGGGGGTAGCGCTGTGCTCTCGTGGAAGACTACGGATGCGACCGAGGTTTCTATCGATGGCATTGGCACTGTGAATTCCAATGGAACGCAGAATGTCTCCCCGACTCAATCGACCACCTATCATCTGATCGCACGCGGCCCTGGAGGTTCGACCGATGCTACGGCACGGCTGACCGTGAACGCGGCGGCCCCGCAGGCGCAAGCAGCTCCGGCAGCGGTCGACGAGCAGGCCTTCGAGCAGAACGTCAAGCCTGCTTTCTTCGACTACGACAGCTATGACATCCGCCCTGATGCGCAGAGCATACTCTCGCAGGATGCGGCCTATCTGGCCCAGCATCCAACGCTCAAGATCGTAGTTGGCGGTTATTGCGACGATCGCGGATCGGCGGAGTACAACCTGGCTCTGGGAGAAAACCGGGCCAATGCAGCGAAGCAGTCGCTGGTCAATGCTGGGGTCGCCCCGGATCGCATCCGCACCGTCAGCTACGGCAAAGAAAAGCAGTTCTGCTCAGAAGAAAACGAAAACTGCTGGCAGCAAAACCGCCGCGCCGGCTTCTCGCTGGACCAGTAGCCCACTGCAAAAAGAACGTCTGTCCCGGACCTTGATCCGGGACAGACGTTGCAAACACCTTTGTGCAGCTCCAGCAGCTCTTCAGCAATTTCACCTGGAGAGGCTGGCAAGCCCCTCCGCAAGAACTAAACTGGAAGAAAGGACTAGGGCCTGTTAACACTATTAGGGTGAATTGCGAAGCGAGCCTGGGAAGGGCGAGCGGAGCAAGAGGGCGAGAGCGGCAGTACCGCGCAGCCCTGGAATATTAAGACGGCAGCGACGGGAGCAGATTTTGTTGAGTCGAGAGCGAGAAGAGACGAATACCGGGTATATTTTTGGCGACGAGCGACCAAGCAATCGGGACAATCTGCCCCGTCCCTGCGGGTTGCGGTCAAAATCGGGCCATCCTTCGTTGAAATCCTTGACTGGGGACCCGCCACAGCCTTCGGATTCCGCCTCGTCCGGCCCGATTTTCCCTCGCAACGCTGTCCGCCCTATTCGTGTTAACAGGCCCTAGAAGCGGCCTTCGGTTTGCAGTTCGGACCGTGATTGGGAGGATTTTTTCATGGGAAGTACCTTACGAAGAACTGTTTTTCGTCTTACCGCAGTTGCATCTTTTTCGTTCTTGCTATCCCAGCCTCGAGCCTTCGCAGCCTCGAAAGAGATTGTTCAGTTGCAGACGCAGGTGCAGCAGTTGCAGGACATGCTGCAGCATCTGCAGACCACGAATGACGAACGTATGGGCGTCATCGTCAACCTCGTGCAACAAAATACGGACGCTGTAAACAAGTTGGCTACCTTGATGAACAGTCTTCAAGCGGCGTTGAAAGAGACGAATGACGCAAGTGGATCGAGGAATACACAACTCTCTTCCCAAATCCAGTCTCTGAACGATTCGGTCGACGAGCTCAAGTCGCGCGTGGCCGCACTCACGACACAACTGCAAAACATCCAGAACCAAATGCAGAACGTGAACGGCGGCTCCCCACAGCCTGGTGGGACGCCTCCGCCAGGCGGACCACCTCAGCCGGGTGGGGGGCAAGCTGGCCCGCAACCGCAAGCCCAGGCAGCTCCTCAGGCACCTCCTATCGACCAGCTCTATCAGAGCGCTCTTCGCGACTACAACTCGGCCAAGTACTCGATCGCGGAATCGGAGTTCGGCGACGTGCTCCGCTACTATCCGACCGAACCGCTCTCAGGGAACGCACAGTTCTATCTCGGAGAGATCTCGTATCGCCAAGGAAAGTACCAGGAGGCAATCAAGCATTACGACGCGGTTCTCGAGCAGTACTCGGGGAATTCGAAAGCTCCAGCTGCACAACTCCGCAAAGGCGAGTCGCTGCTTCAGCTAGGCCAGAAAGACGCGGCCGTGCGTGAACTGCGTGCGCTCGTGCAGCGTTATCCGCAGACACCGGAAGCCCAAGCGGGCCGCACCAGGTTGAATGGTATGGGCATACGCATTTACCCAGCGAAGCCAAGCGCTTACCAGCAGTAGACCCGCCACCCGGGCAGCCGCCCCCTGCACAGAGAATCGCTCCTCCGCCCTGTTTTTCCCCTGATCTAATCCCCTCAAAGATTCAACTGCGTATTTGGCTTCCGGTGCCAAGGGAGCACCAAGTTGATGTTCGCCATTCCCAACAAATTGAGATGGTGCCGGGTTCGTCCCCACGAACAAGTCTTCCGTCGCCTAGCTTCCTGTCCCTCTTCTAGATATGGGCACGGGGATATTCGGCGCTTGCACCCTATGCGCTACTCCGCTGTGCACCGATTCTCTTGTTAGTGTGGAATCGTGACTGCCAGAGAACGCTCTTGCACCCACTCGCATAAGATTGTGCCTCTCTCCCGCTTTTTTCCCTTGCGGCGAACTTTCTGGGGCTCGATCCGATTGTGCACGCTCATCTTTCCGTTTTTGCTCTTCTGCGCTGTTGTTCCTGCTCAGATGCCGCAGAACGTGTCTTCTGGGCCGATGCTGATCCCCGTGCCACGGGAGTATTCGGCGCGCGGGACTGTGACACTCCTCCATGGAGTTTCGATTACAACCGGCTCCGATCCGGAAGACCGGTTTGCCGCGCACGATCTGGAGGACTGGCTTGACGGGCTGGGCGTTCGTGCCGGAAAGTCACATTCCGCATTTCCTATCCAACTGCTGCGCAGCAACACGCGCAGTGCCCAGCGGCTTTTGGTGCGAGCGGAGATACGCATCGACCCTGCAATGCACGATGAAGGCTATGCGATTGTGGAGTCCGGCCGCGGAGTTGCCGTGATTGCCGACTCTCCGGCCGGATTGTTTTATGGTGTACAGACGCTGAAGCAAATGATTACCGGACGAGGGCCTGCGGCAGTTTTTGCGCAGGCGCGGATTCGTGACTGGCCGGCGATGCGTTACAGGGGGCTTTCGGACGATCTCTCCCGCGGACCGATTCCTACTCTCGAGTTTCAGAAGCACGAGATACGGACACTCGCGGCGTCCAAGATGAATCTTTATTCGCCCTACTGCGAAAATACCCTGCAGTACGCATCGAGCCCGCTCACCGCGCCGCCGGGCGGGAGTTTGAGCCCGTCGGACATTCGCGAGCTTGTGAATTACGCGCAGCAGTATCACGTGATGATCGTCCCCGAGCAGGAGGCTTTCGGACACTTGCACCATGTACTGACTTACGAGCAGTACGCCTCTCTCGCGGAAACCCCTCTCGGCACCGTTCTGGCTCCCGGTCAGCAAGGTTCACTCGATCTGATCCGGCAATGGTTTACCGAACTCGCCCGACTGTTCCCTGCACCGTTCATCCACATTGGGGCTGATGAGACCTTTGACTTGGGCAAAGGGCAAACCAAGGCGGCCGTGGATTCGCAAGGCCTTGGGGCGGTCTACGTCGATTTTCTGCTACGCATCCACGAGCAGCTCGCGCCCTTGCACCGCCGCTTACTGTTCTGGGGCGACGTCGCGATGAACGATCCCGATCAGGTGAAACGGTTGCCGAAGGATCTCGTCGCTGTTGCTTGGACTTATGATCCGCAGCCAAACGGATTCGCACGATGGTTGAAACCTTACCTCGACGCCGGTATGGAAACTTGGGTGGCTCCAGGAGTGAATAACTGGAATCGGGTCTATCCCGACAACGACTATGCCTTGCGAAATATCCAGGGGTTTGTCAGCGATGGCCAGGCGGCGCACAGCACAGGCATGTTGAATACCGAGTGGAATGACGATGGCGAGGGTCTGACACTGAGCAATTGGTATGGCGTGCTATTCGGCGCCGCCGCTGGGTGGCAACAAGGCTCGACCAACATCGAGCAATTTCAGTCCGCCTACGGCCAGGTCTTTCACGGAGATAAGACCGGCACGGTCGATCAAGCGCAGCGCGAACTGATCTCCATCTACCAGGTGCTCCACGAGGCTAAGGTAAGGGAAACAACAGATCAGCTGTTTTGGATAGACCCGTGGAGTCCGGAAGGCCAAGCGACGGCCGCTGAGTTGCGGCCCTTAGTCGCACCCATTCGCCTGCACGCCGAGCGCGCCCTCACCCTTTTGGCGCAAGCGCGAGCCGCCGGGGACCTGCGGGAAATCGACACAGTCGACGCGATCGAGCTCGGGGCGCGACGGCTCGACTTCATCGGCCAGAAGTTCGAAACCGCCGATGTAATTGCGCGCAACTATCGCGAGGCTTACTCCTCGGTCGACGATCCGGTGAAATCAAAACAGATATCGCGGATTCTCGCGAATATCTCCTGGTCACAGGGATTTTGCCAGGACATGCGGGATGGTTATAGCTCGAGCCGCTCCGGTTATTCCTCGCTATGGCTCAAAGAGAATCGACCCTATTGGCTGCAGAATGTTCTAGCCCGCTACGATCTCGCAACCCAACTTTGGATCGCCAGAGGAGACCGATTCATCGCAGCGCGGAACAACTGGCTTCAACATCGAACGCTGCCCGCTCCGGAAGAACTGGGAATTCCCGGCAATGCAGCCAACTGATTCTTGGGTCAAGGATCAGTTGGCTGCATCGTGAGGTTGTGGCTTGCCCGCGTACCGGTAGAAGGCTTCTCTTGGAGATAGGCGGACGCGGTGTTGTTTGCCGGGTTGAGAGAAATACGATGATGAATAAGGGTTCATCCGCATGACCGATTCCGTGAATGGCTCGCCGCTCGGAGCACTCCTAATGCTCGATTCAGGATTTATCCCTACGCGGCATCGCCTAAGCGGGCTCGACTTGGCGCTGGTTGCTCTTTATCTGGTGGGGATCACGCTTTTCGGGCTTCGCTTTCGGGGAAAGGATCGATCGCTCAAGAGCTACTTTCTTGCTGATCGAACGATTCCCTGGTGGGCAATCGGACTCTCGATTGTGGCCGCGGAGACCAGCACCTTGACGATCATCAGTGTTCCCGGGCTTGCCTTTTCGGGCGACTGGGGATTCTTTCAAATTGTGCTTGGCTATCTTCTTGGACGCGGCATGGTGTGCCTGCTTTTTCTGCCTCGCTACTTTCGCGGCGAACTGCTGACCGCATATGAAGTGATCGGGCAGCGCTTCGGTCCGAGATTGCACCAGCTAACGGCCCTGCTCTTTCTTTTTCTTCGCGCGGCCGCGGAAGGTGTGCGGGTCTTTGCCGTGTCCATTGTTGTCGGGATGGCGATCGGTGCCGGGGACATTCTTTCCATCGGAGTAATTTGCGTTCTCACCTTGATCTACACGCTGGAGGGGGGAATGGCGGCGGTCATCTGGACCGATGTGGTGCAGATGTTCCTCTACATTGCAGGAACCTTAGTCACAGTGGCAATGCTTGGAACCCTGACGCCCGGCGGATGGCACGCGATCCATGCAGTCGCAGCGAGCAGCGGAAAAACAACCATCTTCCATTTCGGATTCAACCTGGTCCAGACTTATACCTTCTGGGCGGGTGCGATCGGCGGATGCTTTCTCACCATGGCCAGTCATGGAACGGATCAGCTCATGGTGCAACGTCTGCTGGCCGCGAAAGATCTCCGCTCGTCGCGCACTGCACTGATGGCAAGTGGATTGGTGATTGCTCTCCAATTCGCTTTATTCCTGCTCATTGGAACCGGTCTCTATTATTTCTACCGGCTCCCCGGGAACGAGGCGCCGCCGGCGAATCCCGACCGGGTGTTTCCGTCTTTTATTGTTACGCATATGCCACGAGGAGCGGCAGGATTGATGGTCGCGGCCATTCTGGCGGCGGCGATGTCCAACCTGAGCGCCGCAGTGAATTCGCTGAGCTCCAGCAGCATCGTAGACCTATATCTTCGGTGGCGGCCTCAGACGACGGAGCGCGCTCGCGCTTTGGCGTCCCGCGGGCTCACTTTTTTTTGGACAGTCGTACTCTTTGTACTCGCGTTGCTCTCTCGCGGCGGAGGGCATGTAGTCGAGACTGGCCTATCCATTGCTTCAGTCGCGTACGGGTCTCTTCTGGGTGTTTTTTTGTTGGGCACTCTCAGCCGTTCGTCAACAGAAGCCGGAGCTATGGTTGGGATGCTCTGCGGGTTGCTCACGAATCTTCTGCTCTGGAAGCAGCCGCACGAAATGGCGCTTAGCTTCGGCGACGTCCGCTTCACGCTTCCTAAAATCGCCTGGACCTGGTTTGTACTGATCGGCTCATGCGTGACCTTTGCCGTCGGGTGGATCGCCAGCCGAGTCCTCTCGACACAGAGGCGTAGACAAGAGGTAGCGCCATGAAACTGCTGCGGCTCAGTTTCGCTGTGTGGATTCTGCTCGTTTGCCGGCCTGCGCCGCTCTGGCCGCAAGAGACGAGCTTGAGCCAGGAGCCACACGGCACCTCAGGCACAGCCTCACTGAGCGCATCGTCTCAAAAGGCCATTGATGCCCTGGTCGAAAGCAGCATCGCAGATCACAAGCTGCCGAGCGCCGTCGTTGTGATCGGTCACAAAGGCGAGATTGTCTTCGAGAATGCATATGCAACTTCGCGTAGGACAGTTTTCGACATGGCGTCGATGACGAAGGTTCTAGTGACAGCGCCGGCGGTGATGCAGCTCTATGAGCAAGGCCGCTTAGGCTTGGACGATCCTGTAGCGAAGTATCTTCCCGACTTTGCCGCAAGCGGAAAAGGAACGATTACGATCCGCCAACTTATGACGCACAGCTCGGGGTTAGCTCCCGATCTTGACCTGACAGATACATGGTCAGGAAAGCAGGAAGCGATTCGCAGGGCTTTTGCTTCTGTCCCAACCTCTCCACCCGGCACCGAATTCCGCTACAGCGATATCAACTACATCGTCCTTGGCGCGCTGGTCGAAAAGCTATCCGGTCTAGCGCTCGATGAATATGCGACGAAGTACATCTTTCAGCCTTTGGGCCTGAAGGAGACGCGGTTTCTGCCGCCAGCAGGCTGGGAAAGCCGCATCGCTCCGACGCAGCTGAATCAACATGGCGAGAATCCACCCGGGAGCGTGCATGACCCGACGGCCAGGCGTATGGGCGGCGTCGCAGGACACGCAGGATTGTTCAGCACGGCGAGCGACGTCGCGGTTTATGCGCAGAGCTTGCTTGACCGGCTGAAGGGCCGGCCAAGTAAGTTCCCCCTGAAGCGAGAAACGCTGGAGCTGATGATTGCGCCGGAACGCATCGCCGGACGGAACCGAACCACTGTCCGGGGGCTGGGCTGGGATATCGATTCCGTTTACTCGAGTCCACGCGGAAAGATTTTTGGACCCGGATCGTTCGGGCACACAGGTTTCACGGGAACGTCGCTATGGATCGATCCCGAGAGTGAAACCTTCGTGATCCTCCTTTCGAACGCAGTCTATCCCAGAGGGCATACAGATCTCACCGCGCTCCGTTCGGGGATCGCAACCTTAGCTGCGTCAGATCTTGCAAGCAGCGATGGTGTTGAGAGCCAGCGCGTTGAGACGGGTATCGACGTGCTTGAAGCAGATCACTTCGTCGAGCTTGCCACGCTCGCAAAGAACCACAACGGCAAACTTCGGCTGGGGCTGCTCACCAATCAGACCGGCATCGATGCTCGGGGCCAACGAACAGCAGATATTCTGGCGCACGATGCAGCAGCCGCCGTGCCGGGCCTGGCCCTAAAGCTCCTCTTCAGCCCCGAGCATGGAATCAATGGAGCCGAAGACCGGGAAGGCATCGCCAACTCAATCGATTCCGCGAGCGGCCTTCCCGTGATCAGCCTGTACGGCAGGACCGACGCGGAACGCCGCCCTTCCACTGAAACTCTGCGGCAACTCGACGCAGTTGTGATCGATTTGCAGGATGTTGGTGTTCGCTTTTACACCTACGAGACACTGGTCCACTACTTTTTGGAGGCGGCGGCGCAAACGCGCACGGATATCGTTGTCCTCGATCGTCCTGATCCGATCAATGGCCTGCTGGTGCAAGGTCCGCTCTCCGATCAAGGCAGAGAAAGCTACGTGAATGCGATGCCGGTTCCCGTCCGTCATGGAATGACTCTGGGAGAATTGGCGAGGTATTACAACGGCGAAGGTAAGCTTGGCGCTCCGCTCACCATCATCTCGATGCACGGCTGGCGACGTCAGGCGTGGTTCGACAAAACTGGCTTGGCCTGGATCAATCCATCTCCCAACCTCCGGTCGCTCGCAGCAGCGACTCTGTATCCCGCCCTCGGGTTGATCGAAACAACGAATCTCTCGGTAGGCCGCGGCACCGAGACCCCATTCGCGTTTGCAGGAGCTCCCTGGATCGAAGGGTCTGGAAGCCAGAAAGACGGCGACGTAGAACTCGCCCGATTCCTCAATGCGCGAGCGATCCCTGGAGTCAGCTTCGAACCGGTTCGCTTTACGCCAGAGCCGCCCTACCCTTTTGCGAAACAAACCTGTTATGGAGTTCGCATTCTGGTCACCGATCGCAACAACGCAGATATGCCAGAAGTAGGGCTGGAGATTGCTTCCGCGCTGCGCCACCTGTATGGCTCAAAGTTCGAGCTGGCCAGGATGGACCGTTTGCTCGTCAACCGCTCTGTTCTGGACGCTCTCGAGTCTGGCCGTGATCCCAGAGATACCGCCGCTGATTGGGCGAAGCCGCTAAGTCTGTTCAATGCTGCGCGTAAGCAATATCTGCTCTATTAAAGGGGACGGTCGTGCTGAACCGGCAGGTTGTGCAAAAACCCCTGCAAAAAACCCTGCTAGACCGCCGTTCCTACCCGGTGGTATCGTGGCGGACGCGATGGAACCGGCGCTTCCTTGCTTCTCTACGGAACCAGCAGGCCGGCACCGCCGGAGGATCGACATGGCAACAGCTGCAATAGATTCGCACATTCATTCGAATACCGCGGAGTTTTTCACACGGAAACACGGCATGCTGATCGATGGAAATTTTGTTGCGGCGAAATCCGGAAAAACCTTCCCCGTCTATAACCCAGCAACCGGTGAAGTTATAACTCAAGTTCCCGAAGCCGAAGCCGCAGACGTAGATGTGGCTGTTCGTGCAGCGCGCCGCGCGTTCGATGACGGCCCGTGGACGCGCGTTACTCCTTCTGAACGAGGGCGATTGCTACTAAAGCTCGCCGACCTGATTGAAGCGAATCTCGAAGAGTTCGCGGAGATCGAATCTCTGGATAATGGCAAGCCCGTCTCCGTTGCGCGCGCTGCGGACGTTCCACTGACCGTGGATATGTTCCGCTACATGGCAGGATGGGCGACGAAGATTAGCGGCCGCACGCTTTCGCTTTCATTGCCGAATGAGTACCACTCCTATACGCTGTGTGAGCCACTCGGCGTGGTGGGGCAGATCATTCCGTGGAACTTCCCACTGCTGATGGCGGCATGGAAGCTGGCGCCGGCACTTGCCGCAGGCTGCACGGTCGTGCTGAAGGTGGCGGAGCAGACCCCTATGTCGGCACTGTGGCTGGCAGACCTGGTTCAGGAAGCCGGTTTTCCTCCGGGAGTGGTCAACGTGCTTACCGGTTTCGGAGAAGGCGCCGGAGCACCCCTAGCAGAACATCCGCTGGTCGATAAGATTGCTTTCACCGGCTCGACCGAGGTCGGCAAACTCATCGTCAAAGCAGCAGCCGGCAACCTCAAGAAAGTCTCCTTGGAATTGGGCGGGAAGAGCCCGGCGATTGTCTTTTCGGATGCCGACTTGTCACGGGCGATTCCGGGTACGGCAAGCGCGATCTTCTTCAATCATGGACAGTGCTGCTGCGCAGGCTCGCGTCTTTATGTCCACAAGAGCATCTTCGACAAGGTGGTCGAAGGGGTCAGCGACATAGCCGCGAAGATCAATGTCGGTCCAGGCCTCGATCCTAAGACACAGATGGGTCCGCTGGTCAGCGATGAGCAGTTCAGCCGGGTTACCGGGTACATCAAGTCCGGGGTTGAGGAGGGTGCGAGGGTAGCCACCGGAGGCAAGCAGCAGGGCGACCGTGGATATTTTGTCCAGCCCACCGTTCTCACTCACACCACCCCCGAGATGAAAGTGGTCCGCGAAGAGATCTTCGGTCCCGTGGTATGCGCGGAGCCGTTTTCGGATGAGGACCTAGACCGAATCGCAGGCGAAGCGAATGACACAATTTATGGGCTTGCTGCAAGTGTGTGGACGCGGGATGTAAGCGTAGCGCACAAGATGGCGCGCCGCATCCGCTCCGGCACAGTATGGGTCAACTGTCACAACGTCTTCGACGCTTCCCTTCCCTTCGGCGGATATAAGCAGTCCGGCTGGGGTCGAGAGATGGGCGAAGAAGTATTGCACAACTACACAGAAACCAAGGCTGTTACAGTAGCTCTCTAGGACAATGGGGCTTGAGCGGCATCCGTTCAAGCCCCACCCTCTCTGCAAGCAACCCAAGAGGCGGAGATTTCATCTCCCGTTAGAACATGATAAGAATCAAGCGTCTCGATAGCGACGAGCGCAAAGGCGCAGTCGAGGAAGAAGCCAGTACTCCATCCCGCAACGGAGACCCCAATCTCCATGGGCAATTAGGCCATCGCGACCAGGACGAGATGCTGAAGGATGCTGATTCAGATTTTCCGGAGCCTGGTTCGAATCCGGAGCATAGCGGGCAGAGGCATTCAACGCGGTCTCAACAAGGGAGAGCTGCGAATCCAGATTCGGATTCGTGAGCCGCGCCCCCAACGGCTGAGGCCGGAGTTCGTTCCTGATCCCACAATCGAGTCGTCCGAGCCCACTGCTGCTGCAAAGCCTCGTTGGACAATCAGCTTTGTACACTCCTCCATCGGATTTTTGGGGATGTCTCTAATGGAATCAAAAGCCGGGTTTTCCAGGTGCGATAAGATTTGCTGTTTTTCGGGTCGACATTGAGGCTATGCCAGAGCCGCATCCCGCTTGAGGTTTTCTCGTTTGCGGCTTATATCAATGTTTGTTTATATAAACCGATCTGGATAGGTCGGATAAGTCGATTTCCCTATTGAAACTGGACCCGGAGGAAGTTGACCTGTCAAGTGTGCTTCAGAGTGGAATCTATGGACCGGGTCGCATCTGGTTGTAGTCTCCCGTTCTTCGCGCTGTGTTGTTCGGCGCGAGGGTCAGAAGCAGGGACTGTCCCCTCGAAAAGCAGGGCTTAACTGCAGAATCTCCTTGTACGAGACGCAGTAGGCACACGATCGCCCAAAGGATCTCCTCGGGAAATGCCTTAGAATGACGGCATGCTTCTCGAGGGTATTCTGCCTCCCATCACGACTTGTTTCTATGCCGACGGGCGGCCTTACTGGCGCAAGCTGGAGCAGAATGTCGAACACTATTCACGCACGCCGCTCGCTGGACTGACGCTCCTTGGCTCGACGGGTGAATCAGTGATGTTGAGTGACGAGGAGTCGCGCGAGGTGCTGCGCGTCGCGCGGGGAGCGGCTGCAGCGGACAAGGTCCTGATCGCCGGCGTGGGGCGCGAGAGCGTAATCGAAACCCTCCGCTTAGCTGAATATGCAGCTCAGTTTGATTACGATGCTGTTCTGGTCAGAACACCTCATTTCTACCGTCCGCAACTGCGGAACCGCGAGATGCTCACGTATTATCAGGCGGTCGCGGATCGTTCGCCGCTGCCCGTCCTGCTGTACAGCGTACCCGCCCTTACGGCGTACGACTTGCCGATTGAAGTGATCGCCGAGCTGTCGACCCATCCGAACATCATTGGAGTGAAGGACTCGAGCGGCCGCGTAGAGCGCATCGCCGACATTGCCCAAGCTACCCGTCACGTGAAGAAGCGAACCGTCACGGTCACGACGGTATTCACCGCAGTGACATCGAGAATGCTTTCCGCCGGGCAGGAGAGTTCCTCGCCGGCGGCCACCTTCGTTACGGCGGATCAGCTCGGTTCTGGCTCGATGGCGGTTGCAGCAGCCCCCCCGAAGCCCGGATTGCAGACACGTACGAGGCAAGTTGGGTTTCAAGTGCTGACTGGCAGCGGGCGCAACTTTTACGCGTGCCTGCAAGCGGGTGCAAGTGGAGGTGTAATCTCATTGGCGAATTTCGCACCCCAGGCAGTTCACGAGATCTATACCGCATGGAAGGATCAAGACGAGGCCCTCGCTGCGGAGAAGCAGGAACGGGTGGTCCGGCCCGAGCTTGAAATTTGCGTGCGCTTCGGAATACCGGGCGTAAAGCACGCGCTGGATGTGAATGGATATTTCGGGGGACGGGCCAGGATGCCGCTGTTACCGTTGACGTCGGACGAACGCCAGACTGTCGAATCGCTTCTGCTGGACTTGCGAAATTGACCTGCGAAATTAGGGCCTGTGAACACTAATAAAGACGGCAGCGACGGGAGCAGATTTTGTTGAGTTGAGAGCGAGAAGAGGCGAATACCGGGTATATTTTGGCGACGAGCGACCAAGCAATCGGGAAAATCTGCCCCGTCCCTGCGGGTTGCGGGCAAAATCGGGCCATCCTTCGTTGCAATCCTTGACTGGGGACCCGCCACAGCCTTCGGATTCCGCCTCGTCTGGGCCGATTTTCCCTCGCAACGCTGTTCGCCCTATTCGTGTTCACAGGCCCTAATCTATGGAACCGATGCATCCGCAACTGACTTCGAGCGGAAGTATGTGCGCTGAGTGCGGGCTTTCTTGATAGCTGTACTGGAGAATAAGCGTGGTAAACAAATACCGCAGGAGATCTTCCTCCGCGGATCCCCACCCACCGAGTCAATGCGCAACGTGTCGATGAAGGATGCGCATCGCCTGGAACGCAAGGCCACCATGAGCGATGTGGCGCGGATCGCCGGTGTCAGTTTGATGACCGTTTCGCGTGTCTTGAACGGGACCGCGAAGGTGAGCCCAGAGACTGAGGAACAGGTTCGCCGGGCTGTTGCG
>DASYBJ010000011.1:0-5098 GCA_036500845.1 Acidobacteriaceae bacterium | reverse complement strand
CCATCTCGCCAGATCTCCCGTGCGATACATCCGTGAGCCGGGCTCTCCGAACGGACAAGCCACGAACCGCTCCGCCGTCAGACCTGCACGGCCAAGATAACCACGAGCCAACCCTGCTCCCGCTATATAAAGCTCCCCTCTTACACCCACTGGCACCGGAGCTAAACGACTATTCAGTACGTAGACTCGTGTATTCCAGATCGGACGACCGATCGGAATCGAGCTTAGTTGTGAAGAGTCTATGCACCGCCAGTAGGAAGCATCTATGGTTGCTTCCGTAGGCCCATATAAGTTGACAAGCGCCCCAGAAATGACCTTCTGAGCTTGTTCGAGCGAAGAAAGAATGAGAGGTTCTCCTCCGCAGAAAACAAGATTGCATCCGAGACTTACTCCCCTATCCACACAAGCCTGTGTTACTGCATGCAAGAGACTCGGAACAAGCTGGACGATCGAAATTTGATGACGTTCGATATAAGCAACTAGACCTTCAGGATCTCTGGAAGTTGACGCTGCAGCCAGGACGAGGCGAGCTCCGATGGCCAGTGGAGTCCATAACTCCCATACAGAGGCGTCGAATGCAATGGGAGTACGCTGGAGGAACGAGTCTTCCGCAGTGAACTCGAATGTCGCAGACTGCCAGAATATGTGACTGCACACGCCGCCATGCGTCACCACCACGCCCTTCGGGCGTCCTGTGGAGCCGGAGGTGTAGATCACGTACGCGGGATGCCCCGACAGAAGACCGGTCTGCTCCCGTCTCGGGTTCCCCTCCGGCTGCGCGGATAGCTCCTGCTGTGTCCGGGCTCCGTCCAATGCAAGCAACGGCACGGCTCCGGCAAGAGCCTCTGCCGCGTCCCCCGTCGTCACCATGCACACCGGATCCGCGTCCTCCACCATGAACCGCAACCGCTCCTCCGGATAGGAGGTATCCAATGGCAGATAAGCGCCTCCCGCCTTTAAAACCGCTAAGAGCGCTACTACCATCTCCAGCGAGCGTTCAAGGTAGAGTGCTACGATCACCTCCGGGCCCACACCTCGCTCCCGCAACAGATGCGCCAGCTGGTTGGCACGTCGGTTCAGTTCTCCATAGCTCAGTTCGCTCTCTTCATACACCAGTGCAACCGCATCCGGCGTGCGTAACACCTGCTGCTCAAAAAGCTCCGGCAGGGTCTCGTTCGGAATTGGATGCCCCGTTTCGTTCCACTCATGCAGAACCTGGTGGCGTTCGGAAGCAGACACTAATTCAATGCTTGCAACTGGACGATCAGGAACCGCCGCTATCCTTTCGAGTAGGCGTTCGAAGCTTCGAGCCATCCGATCCATCGTTTCAGGTGCGAACAGATCAGTCGCGTACTCGAGGTATCCGTAGCAATGCACACCCGCATCAATCAGTAACAGCCTTAGATCGAATTGAGCCGCGTCGGCATCGGCGGAAATCGGGCTTGTCTCCAGGCCGTGCAGGGAGAGGCCCATATCCGAGGACTTATTAAGGGTGAACATCGCCTGGAAAATCGGTTGCAGGCTCAGATCTCGCTCCGGCTTGAGCATATCGACGATCTGCTCAAATGGCAGATCCTGGTGCGCGTATGCTCCTAAAACCCTCTCCCGCACTTGTCGCAACAGAGAGAGGAAATCCTCGTTTCCCCTGACGTCGGCGCGGATCGCTAACGTGTTGACGAAGAATCCAATCAACCCCTCAACCGCTGGCTCCGTGCGATTGAAGACCGGCGTTCCCACCACGACCTCGTCCTGGCCGCTCCAGCGGCTAAGTAAGAGCTGGAACGCAGACAGCAAGGTCATAAATGGAGTTGCATTTTCTCTGCGAGCCAGCCCTTTGAGGGCCTCGTACAGCTGTTCCGGCAGCACCAGCGGGACACGCGCCTTACGGAAGCCCCGTCGTGCGGTACGCGGAAAATCTGCAGGAAGCTCCAGGACCGTCGGCGCTCCTTCGAGTTGCTCACGCCAATATTGCTTTTGTCGCTCCGACGCCTCTCCCTGTAGCCACTTTCTCTGCCACAGAGCATAATCGGGGTACTGCACGGTCAACGGCGCTGGTCGAATAGGTCGGCCGGTCACGAACCCCGCATAGAAACGGCCAATCTCCCCGAGCAGCACCCGCATCGACCAGCCATCGGAAATGATGTGGTGCATTGCCAAAAACACCACGTGCTCTCTCTCACCGAGCCGCAGCAGGCGTACTCTCAGCAGCGGATTACCACTGAGGTCAAAACCTGTGCTCGCTTCCTGTGCTGCAATCCGGAGCACTTGCGCTTCACGCATCTCGGGCTCCATCGCAGATAAGTCTTCAAGCTCCAGGTTCAAACTTCCGGTCTGCTCAATTCTCTGGTAGGGCACACCGTCGTGGCTGTCGAACCGAGTCCGAAGACTCTCATGCCGCTCTAAGATCGCGGCAATCGTCTTCCGAAGTGCTGCCTGATCTAAATCCCCACGCATTCGAGTACCCGCGCAGATCGTGTAGGTCCCCGCCGGCACTCCAAGCTGCTCCAACACCCACAGACGCTCTTGCGCGTAGGACAAAGGCAATACCTCGGGCCGTTCCTGCGGCATGAGCTTCGCACGGCCTGCGCTGGTATCTTCAGCCGCAGGCTGCTCGTTTTCTCCAAACGAATATTCAGGTTTCTCCGAAGTCCCAGAGATCACTGGCAGTGAGAGCTGCGGAGTTCCATGCCTTTCAACAATGGTTCGCAACAGTTCCATCTGTTGTGTGAGTATCTGATTCTGTTGCAGAAGCATGCGCTCAATGGAAGTTGCTTCCGTCGGGGGCGTCGACGTTGCTCGGTCGTCGGACTCTTCGAGACTTTGTTCGAAGGAAGGCTTACACGGATGGTTCACATCTAGATAGTCGGCAAGCATACGCACGGTGCTGAGATCGTCAAAGAAACGACGCATCGGCAACTTCGCTCCGTGCCGTTTTTCAATCAAATGAGCTGCCTCAATCAACACAATTGAGTCGACTCCCAGATTCAGAAGGGGCATATCCACATCGATATTCTGCGGGTCGACCTGCGTTAGCATCCCGATGCTGCTTCGAAGCCAATCACGCGTGTTCAGTGCAGACTCGGCGACAACGACAGGACTCGTGGCCGGGGTTGCCATTTTTGTGGACGGACTCGGCTGCCTCCGCTGGGTCACAGATGTGCTGGTCGGCTGAAACCAAATACGGCTGCGGAGAAAAGGATAAGAGGGCAAGGAGACATGTCGCCGCGGACCGGACTCCAAAGCACTCCATTGGATGTCAACACCGTTTGCATACAGGTTCAGCAAAGCCTCGAGAAAAGCCTCCTCTTCTCTATGAGGACGCTGCGGAGAAACGAAATGGAGAGCTCCCATGGCAGGAATAGCACGCTCCATCCCGGTCAGTACTGGTTTGGGACCAATCTCGATCAGGACGTTGAACCCGCTTGCAACCATGTTCTCCAGGCCAGTCGAAAACTGTACGGTTTCGCGAGCATGTCGGCGCCAATACGCCGCGTCCGGAGCTTCGCGTAGTACCGTCCCAGTGAGATTGGAGTAGAGAGGAATGCTCGGCGGCACAGTGCGAACCGCGCGGGCCGCAGCTTCGAAGCGATCCAACATGGGGTCAAGCAGACCTGAGTGAAAGGCGTGGGAGGTGTTCAATGGAATGGTGGCAATGCCTTTGGAGGACAGTATCTCGATTGCGGCTGCTATGCTTTCATTCTCTCCAGAGATCACGACATTGTGTGCGCCGTTGACCGCGGCAATAGAAATTCTTTTACCGAACGTATGAATCGTCTGTTCGACAGTGAGAAGGTCTGTGAGTACCGCAACCATCTTGCCCGCCGATGGCAACTCCTGCATCAAGTGTCCGCGCTCTACGAGAAGGCGCAAACAGTCCTCCATCGAGATTGCTCCAGCAGCGTAAGCGGCCGCGTACTCGCCTACGCTGTGCCCAATCACCGCTTCGGGAGAAACCCCGAAGGCCTTTAGAAGCTCAATCAGCGCGAATTGAAATGAGAACAAGGCAGGCTGAGAAAACTCGGTACGATCAAGGACGGCTCCGCTGGAGAACATAGCATCGAGAAGCGGGCTGGGAAGCAGCAAGTCGGCGATCTCGCGGCAACGATCGAGCGCCTCACGAAACACGGGGTAACGTTCATAAAGATGACGCCCCATGCCTGCGTACTGGGCACCCTGTCCGGTAAACAGAAATGCAATACGGGCATAGTTCTTGCTTGTGGCCTTCTCCGGCTTTCCCTCAGCCCGGAATGCCTGGAGCTTCGCAATGGCATCTTCTCGCGACGAAACGAGCAACGGGAGGCGGTGCGCGAAATGCGACCGTCCCACGGCAGCCTCGCTGGTGACGGCCGCGAGATCGACGTCCGTGGTTAGCAGCTTCTCATACCGGGATGCAAGTTCGTGAAGTGCCCCACCTGATTTCGCGGAAAGC
The DNA here is from genome assembly GCA_036500845.1 of Acidobacteriaceae bacterium. Classification (GTDB taxonomy): domain Bacteria; phylum Acidobacteriota; class Terriglobia; order Terriglobales; family Acidobacteriaceae; genus PALSA-350. Next base: position 669 of record DASYBJ010000011.1, on the reverse strand, counting down.
ACCAGCGGATATACCTTGCGCTCACGGGACGAAGGTTGCAGGCGGGGCAGTGGCGCCTCTTCCAAGACCACGTGCGCGTTTGTACCGCTCGCGCCGAAGCCACTGACGGCGGCGCGCCGTACCCGAGTTCCACGCGGCCATGCAAAAGGGCGCGAACAGACTTCAATCGGCATCTCTTCCCAGGGGATCGCCTGGCTCGGTCGCTCGAAATGCAAGTGGGCTGGAATCAATTCGTGCTGAAGCGCCAGTACTGTTTTGATCACACCTGCCATGCCTGCGGCTGCCTCGGCATGGCCGATATTGGTCTTTACGGAGCCGATACGCAGCTTGGTGCGCACCTTCGGATCTGCAGCACGATCTCTTCCGTACACCGAGGCCAGCGCTTGAACTTCTATGGGATCGCCGAGGGCGGTGCCCGTCCCGTGTGCCTCGACATAATCGACTGAAGACGGAGACATGTCGCCGAGAGCTTTACGTATCACGGCTACCTGCGCGCGGCCATTGGGGGCACTGAATCCACTGGACGCGCCATCGTGATTGACGGCGGAACCGCGAATCACGGCAAGCACTCTGTCGCTATCTCGTTCGGCGTCGGCCAGCTTCTTAAGTACGAGTACTCCGCAACCTTCGCTGCGTACAAATCCATCAGCTTTGTCGCTGAACGTATGG
>DASYBJ010000010.1:0-17736 GCA_036500845.1 Acidobacteriaceae bacterium | reverse complement strand
GGTTTGGCCTGCTACATTCTTGCTTGTCTTGTGAGTCGATGACTCGTTCTTAGTATTGCTTGATGCGGGTGCGTTTCCAGCAAAGCCGCAGGAACCGAAGCCGTGAGAGATGTCCTCTGCATCTGCCTGCAGAACAGCTTGGGACGAATCCGTCCAAGCGATTACTCAAGAAGATGATCCCAACGGGACGACTTGGAACAGCGGATGAGCTTGCATCGGCAACCATGTTCCTCGCTTCCGACCAGAGCAGCTTCATCACTAGAACCGACTTGCTAGTTGATGGTGCCACCGTCTCCAGGTAATCCGGCGATGCGATGCACCAGACTTGCTCTTGTTCGCCAGCTGGCTGCGTCGCCTCGTACGCCGCTTCGGTGAGAAGGCTCTGCTCGCACCAACCCCCATAGGTACCGAGAATGTGTGTCCGCCGCGGACCATCTCATTAGCCGGCTTGTGTTGACCAATCTCGCAAATTTTCAACTGTTGCGTACAGGCCAATGCGCTCATCGAGAGAGAATGAGTTTGACCTGAACCGACACGGCCTACTTACTGATAATCCCGTTTTGCAGGAACTACGGGATATTTGAGGAGGAATGCGTCTGTGGAGACCATGTGCCCCGTGGTGACGACCCAGCACGACGTAGTGCTTCGAGGGTCCGATTCTCGGTTCCAGGAAACAGACGGGCGTAGTCGAGAACGGTCCCCTCAAATAGTTCTTCTGGACGTTCATAGTGGCCTGGAAGCAGGCACCGCAGGTTCAGATCGGCTCCTCGAGAGAGGAGCAGCCGGACCACGCCGATGCCGAAATCCCCGTTCTGCGTCGCAGCGTGGAAGATCGGGCTCTGGCCGCCCTGCCCGTCTGCTTCCACGAGCGCAGGCTCGTTCACGTCGGCACCGGTGTCCAGCAAGAGCGTTGCCACTTCCACCTGCCCAAACTCGGCAGCCACGTGCAGCAGGGTCGCACCTTTGAGCGTGAGCATACGGGCGGCAGTCGTGCCAATGGGGAGAGACGGATATTTTCTCCTGATCAGCAATGGATCTTCATGCAACAGGTGCCTGACGCGATCAACATCCCCGCGAATCGTGGCGATGATACCCGGCTCGTCGTACCGCGTGAACCCACCAGCGTCCTGCAGCAGTCCGATCGATGCATGGAGAGCCTCCCGGTCTCGCATGTATGTTCCCAGCAAATAATCGAGCGCACTTCCAGGATGTGATTTGGCAACGGACCTCCAGCGAAGCTCGTCACCGCAGTTTGGATCAGCGCCATGCTGGAGCAGCCACGCGAGCGCCGTGGGATCAAGGGCTTCGCACGGGGCAAATATTATGGGATACGAACCATGCCAGGCAGCGTTGACGTCCGCCCCGTACCTGACGAGTAGCTCCATCATGGGCGCTCGTGAGCCGCTGAGGCTGGCCCGCATGAGGGGTGCATCGCCGTGCTCGTGCACGTCCGATCCATTTTGAATGAGCCACTCTGCTATGCGCAGCCGCGCCGACGATGGCTCAGCCGTGCCCCGACATTCCGAAGCCCAGGTCAACGGCCCGGCACCTCCATAGCCAATCGGAGCGGCCTTCAGTTCAGGATGTTTTGCTATCAGCAGCCGTACCTCAGCAAGGTCATCTTGGCTAATGGCTTGTTTGAGCTTTCGAGCGTTGGTTCGTTCGAGTACGTGAGCCTTCAATTTCGGCCAGCTCGGGAATCCATACTGCCGAGCGATCTGAAATTGGGCTGCCGCAAGCGAAGGCGCGTGGCCAGCTTTCAACAGGTCTTTCGCCTGATCCTTCAGGTGACGAAGATTTGCTTCTGCAGGAAGCTGCGATGCGTGAGGGCGAGGCTCTGACATGAGAACTCCTTCAGTACGCGCCCGATGTTCGCTTGGTGGGCAGGAAGAAGTTCCGTAATGGCTGATTGAAGAAAGGTGGGCTTCTACCCTTTCCGCGAACCGGATGCGTCCTTCACGCTGCCAAGAGGGTATTCCATCTCGCCACGAGTCGTCACCTGTTCCCTGAATCTTAGGGCAAAGCAGGCAAGTTAGTGAGAACCCCGTTTCTCGGGAACTTCCGCTGACCCGGTGTCCGCGAACCACAGATCCCTTCACCAATGCAGCTTTTTATTGTCAATTCATTCGACAGTGTGGCCAAAACGACCGTCTATAGTCTCGTTTGCAACCCTGTGATGTCTCGTTTGCAACCCTGTGATGTAATGACCTCGTGCCGATTCAATGGGACGGGATTACCGAAGAACAAAGGAGATGAGACATGAAGATTCTGCAGGTGCTAACCTCGCACGATCAACTAGGAAATACAGGACGTAAAACCGGCTTTTGGCTTGAAGAAGGTGCGGCTCCATACTTTGTCTTCAGAGATGCCGGTGTCGATGTCACCCTAGCCTCGCCGAAGGGCGGTCAGCCTCCCATCGATCCAAAGAGTGACCTGCCGGACAATCAGACCCCGGCGCAGGTGCGATTCAAGAAGGATGAGGCGGCCATAAGAGCCTTTGCGAACACAGCAAAGCTTACGGACGTTAAAGCAGAAGACTTCGATACGGTATTTTATCCAGGAGGGCACGGACCCATGTGGGACCTAGCGGAGGACCCTGTGTCCATTGCTCTTCTCGAGTCGTTTTACAATTCCGGCAAGCCGATTGCTCTGGTCTGCCATGCACCTGGCGTGCTTCGCCACGTGAAGTACAAAGGGGAGCCGCTGGTGAAAGGGAAACACGTAACCGGCTTTACGAATGGCGAGGAAGCAGAAGTAGAGCTCACTAAGGTCGTGCCGTTCCTCGTCGAAGATGAACTCCTAAGGCTTGGTGCCATCTTTGAGAAGAAGGCCAACTGGGAGCCTTTTTCAATCACTGATGGGAATCTGATCACCGGTCAGAATCCAGCATCTTCGACCTCAACGGCTCAAGCACTCTTGAAGCTCGTAGCTGAAGAAGTTGAGGCATAGCTCTCTACAGCAGTTGGCGTGCATATCCCTAATTTCCTCTGTTGTGCTGGCCAGGGTGGTGACATCATCACCTTGGCCATACTTTCCATCGCATCGAATTTGCCATCGCAGCAAGGATATGAAGCTTCTCACAGGCGTAATAGACGCTAGATCTCTGGGTCCCTCGGGTGCGGGTTCGTACCGACAAATCGGATCGTACAAACCGCTTTTCCGGCACGCGCAAAGCACTCATCGAGTCAGAATAAGTCCCCATAAGTCGGCTATAGGAAGTGATCAGGCAATTCACTTGGACGAGTAAGGGGATTTTCGGTAAGAACGCCAGTTGTGCCTCAGAGTGGCTGCTCTAACGGCCTGAAGCCAACTGTACGATTAACCGGGACGACCTCAAAGCCCTCATAGACCAATTGCCCGAGCCCCGGCTTGAAATGGTTCGGCGGATGCTCGAACACCACATCCACCCACCCCCGCCGCGTCCGGAGATCGAGCACATGCAGCGCCGGTCTCGGGAGTACAAAAACCTGGTTGAGCAACGCTTCCGCGAGACCCGCAAGCCGGGAACGATCGGAGGCATGGTCGGAGGCGGAAGCATGGGAATGCATGAGGGTTCGCCTTTTAGTCGGCAAAGCTTTTCCTATTGGGACGAGAAAGCCCTCGTCCATCAGACTTTGCAATCGTTCGATGGCCAGGAGTTGGAAATCATGCAGCGTCTGTCAATCTCGAGCGAGCGCAAGAAACTTTCCTGCGTTCTTGAACTCTCAAGCGGTGGCCGCACGGTGAATTACACGGAAGAGTTCCCAATTACAAAAGCAGGGGGAAATAAAGTGACATGATACCTATTCACCGCCAAGGCTCTTCGTTTGCTGCACTAGGTATGGTGTCACCGCATTAACCCCCAACCCCCGCGGGAAATCAACTTGCACAAAAATGTAATGCGGGGACCTCACTCCTACTCAATCGTTAAAGTCCAGCAAGACCTTGCCGCCACGTTGATAGTGCTCGATCGCCTCTATAATTTCAGATGGTTTGTATGTTCCGGTGATTGGAAGGCTCAGTTTCCCGGCGACAACTACTTGCGCCCCCTCAGCCAGGGCAGTGCGGATTTTGGGTAGAAACTCTTCATAGTACATCCAGAATCCGTGGATCCTCAGCTTCTTACCGATGAGATCGCCTTGCGGCAAATGGATCGGCAAACCACTTAGCCACGCAAAACTGACGAAGTGGGCACCAGGTGAGAGTGTGCCAGCGATCGTGGCTGCCGCTGGCCCACCAACGGCATCAAGCCCCAAAAGTATTGGTTTTCCGCCGGTGGCACCTTGAATCGCCTTTGGAAGATCCGGTGATTCGACACCAACGAAATCAAACCCTGACGCTTTAAGCTCTAGTATGAGCTCGGGTCGCCTGACGATTCCAACTACTTTGAGATCTCGGGATTTTGCAATTGCGATGATGCACCGCGCAACTTGGGAGTTTGCGGCATTCAGCACGATCCAGTCTCCAGGCTTCAGCTTCACAAATCCGTCTAAGAGAAGCACTGCCGTCGTGGGATTGATGTTCAACATCGAGGCTGTCTTGGCATCAATGGCAGGAGGAACAACAAATAGGCCATCGGCTGGCGCGAGGACCTTTTGAGCCCAGGTAAAGGTCCGAAACGGAATTGTGACCCGGTCGCCTATCTTGATGCCAGTTACTCCGGGGCCAACGGCCTCGACGATTCCCGCACCTTCACCTCCAATAACCGAGGGGAGCTGTGGATTCAGGAAGTACACTCCATTCGCCAATAGAAGGTCGCTGTAGTCCACTGGCGCATACTCCATGCGCACCAGCGCTTCGCCCGTGGAAGGCGCATCGGGCTCCGGAACTTCGACCATCTGTAAATTCTGGGCTGGATTGCCGTAGGCTGTGAGATGAATGGCTTTCATTGATGACGTTCTCCTTCTTCCAACAAATTGCGTCCAGCGAGAGGGAAATAGAGTGACATGATACCTATTCACCGCCAAGGCTGATGCAATAGGTATGCTGTCACCGCATTACCCCCCAATTCTGGGAACTTACCCAGAAACCCCGTTTTCAGGGAACTGGCTGGAAGATCTGCTTCTCGGCGAGGGTGTCACGCGGGGATCACAGCTCGGCGGCGGCCCTTAAGTCAGAGAATACGCATCGACAGACACCTCGGTGAGTGCATTGCCCTGTTCGTAACAGTTGACAAATTGGGAGAGTGGTCAACGACAAGCCGACTCAGCAGGACTTGCCCAAAGGACTCCGGCTCCGCAGGACAGGTCGACACGCCCTGAAAAGAGCAGGCCACACCGCTTGGGCGGCATGGCCTGCTGTGCTAGCGGTCGATCGCTGCCTGAAACTGAGCGGGATAACGAGCGCCCTCGATCTCAATCTCCGCCAGCGCACCTCCGATGCTCTTCAGGTCTTGCCCGGAGAGCTGAACTTCCGTAGCTCCGACATTCTCCTCGAGCCGATGCAGCTTGGTCGTTCCCGGGATAGGAACGATCCAGGGCTTCTGACCGAGCAACCACGCGAGCGCGATCTGGGCACGTGTCACGCCCTTTCCATCCGCAATCTGGCCGAGTACGTCGACGAGTCTCTGGTTTGCCTTACGGGCTTCGATGGAGAAGCGCGGCACGATGTTGCGGAAGTCATTGCTATCAAACTGAGTGTTCTCGTTGATGGCTCCGGTCAGAAAGCCCTTACCCAGGGGGCTGAAGGGCACGAATCCGATACCAAGCTCTTCGAGGGTGGGCAGAATCTCCTCCTCGGGTTCTCGCCACCAGAGGGAGTATTCGCTCTGCAGCGCAGTCACCGGTTGAACGGCATGCGCGCGCCGGATCGTCGCGACACCGGCCTCGGACATGCCCAAGTGTTGGACCTTACCGGCGGCGATGAGATCCTTCACCGTGCCGGCGACGTCTTCGATGGGCACGTTGGGATCCACTCGATGCTGGTACAAAAGATCGATCCTGTCCGTCCGCAGACGCCGGAGCGCCGATTCAACATGAGCCCGGATGTTCTCCCGACGGCTATCCATTCCATTGGTGGGCCTCCCATCCTTGAAACCGAATTCAGGATTTGAGCAACCGATCACGGCAAACACCTAAATCTGCGTCCGCCCCGTTATACCATGCGCCTCACTCCCCACGACCGGCTTTTCGTCCTCACAGGCGCGGGTGTCTCTGCCGAGAGTGGCCTAGCGACCTTCCGGGGATCCGGAGGACTCTGGAACGGCTACCGGGTCGAAGAGGTCGCAACACCGGAAGCCTGGCTCGCTAATCCCGAGCTCGTCTGGCGCTTCTACTCCATGCGCCGACAGGATGCACTCGCTGCGCAACCGAATGCCGCTCACATTGCTCTCGCAGGGATCGAACAGAAACTAGGCGATCGCTTTTATCTGTGTACACAGAATGTGGACGATCTTCACGAGCGTGCCGGTTCCAATCGTATTCATCACATGCACGGGACCCTTTTCCAGTCGCGATGTATGCAATGCAATGTGCCCTTCCCCGATCATGCGCTGTACGAAACCGCAGCCGAGCTTCCCAGTTGCCGCCGGTGCGGCGCCCCCGTCCGCCCGCATATTGTCTGGTTTGGCGAAATCCCGCTCGATATGGAAGGCATCTACCGCGAACTCGGTCGCACCACGATCCTGCTCGTTGTTGGCACCTCGGGGTCTGTCTATCCTGCCGCAGGATTCGTACATCTCGCCAATCAACGGGGAATACACAGCATCTATGTCGGACCGGAGGAACCTCTCAACTCCGATGCATTCGACGAGGTTGTCCTGGGACCAGCCACAGAGGTGCTGCCACCGCTGCTTCACTCCGACAACGATTCTCCACCCGAATGATCAGGCCACGCCGATTAGCGCCACGGATCTTTGCGCGATGTTCGGCGCGATGTTCGGAGTTGACGGGAGCTGGTATCCGCCGCGCGTCTTCTGCGCTTCTGCGACGTGACCGATAGTCAGACGGACCTGATGATGGACAATGTTCCCGGCATTGGTTCTCTTCATACCGCCCACGGCTGACCCGAACCAGGATATAATCTGCGGTTTTATAATTTGCGGTGGCCAAGGGGGCTTCCATGAAATCGCTTCCGATGATCGTAATCGCCGCGCTTCTACTCGGCGCCGCCTTCTTTCCCAAGCTTCGCTCACACACGTCCGCTGTTTCAAACGACAATGCGACTACCTTGCTTGAACTTGAAGCCAGATTTATGAAAGCAGCGGCTGAACGTGGTTCGCAGGGCTACATGTCTTACTATGCCGAGGATGCCGTTGAGTTACCCAATAGCGCGCCCATTCTGCAGGGCAAAGTAAACATCGCCAAAACAATGGGCTTTCTCGACAATAGAGAGAATCACTTGATCTGGACGCCAATCGCTGCAGACGTTTCTGCGTCAGGTGATCTCGGCTATACCTATGGCAACTATGAGTTCCGGTCGAAAAGTAAGGATGGAAGAACGGTCGTCGAGCATGGCAAGTACACCACCATCTGGAAGAAACAGAAGGATGGTACTTGGAAAGTAATCCTTGATATGGGAAACAAGAGCTTGGAAGCAACGCCGTAAACGCCTTCACAAACTTTTCGTTTTCATAAGAATGGAAGTGAATGAAGCTGCGATTTCCCGCTCGTCTGAGCAGAAGCGCAACAATGCAACATCATTCGATAGGTACGGCGACTCCCAAACACCGTTGGAAACGCTCGGATACATAGGATTGGAACATTCCCGAACTATGTCTGGCCAACAATCCTTACCGCAACAACGTGGCAGTGGAGGGAGAACCGGGGCGCGGAGCACAGGTACGTGAGGCGCGCACATACCTTTATATGCCTGACACTGAGACAGCGATTCGTTAGAAGGAGTCTAAAGGAGAAACTTCAGCGAGATCGATGTTCACACAAAGCCGCGCCGTGCGCTTCGCGTGGTTGATATCTGGTTCCATGTGGACTTTCACAATCATCGTATGCCCTTCAGCCATCACGGGAATAACGATCGCCTTCCTCACCATACTCCGCACGCTTAGGCTATTGCCGTATAGAACGGTCGGGATGCTGAGGTCCATCGCTCCCAGAACGGCTTCGAGGTTCGTTTTCACATTTCCAAAGATCATGTTTGCCATCTCACCGACCGCATCCAGCACATCAGAAGAGAGGGAACCATATTCGGTCCCCAACATCAGCGATGCAATCTTGCATGCCATCTGTGGCGAAAAGCTCAGCATGCCCGTACCCTTCCAGGTGCCGCTCCAACCAATCAACGAGAGCACGCTCTCGCAAGCCTCCCCGGCAGGTTCGTCCATGAGGGCGCCGCCGACCGTCACAGGGAGTGCAAGCGTAGTGGAAAAAACATGCTGCACCGATTCGCCTACTTCTCTTATGATGGCGCTTTCATCCAGGTTAACAACCTGCGATCTCGCGTTCGTCATGGCCCCACTCTCGTCATCGATATCTGTACTGCTATCCCAGAGAATCATCGTCCAGACGGATACGATGACTGAATGCAGGTCGTCAGCTTATCTTTCACTTCCTCGGTTGTGAACGGTTTGCGAATATAGCCCTTTGCCCCAAGCTGCGCCGCACGGCGAACGCTCGCCTCTCCTCCCTCCGTGGTGACCATCAATACCGGCAGGGATTGCCATGCAGGATTGCTACGTACGGTTTCCAGAAACTCCAAGCCATCCATCACGGGCATGTTGACATCGCAAAGCACCAGATGAACAGTATCTGCGTCAAGAGCACCCAGCGCCTGTCGTCCGTCCCCGGCTTCATAAATCTTGTCGAAGGGGAGATTACTCTCCGTGAGCACGCGTTTCAGCATCTTTCTAATTACGGTGGAGTCGTCAACGACCAAAACATTCAGCTTCATGGACTTCATCACCCTCGAGAGATCGTGCTCTGTGTTGCCATACGAAAAATCAAGCAACTCAGTAGTCATATCGACTGATTTTGCACCAAGCTGTAGGCCGATGTGATCGAAGTAGCTTCGTGTCGGACCGCGAACAGCGATTCATCTCGTGCCGGTTCCGCGCTGAGCAGTGCAGCGCAGAATGGCATTCGGAATTTGTGAGAGGGAAAGCACTCGTTCCGCAGCATCAAGCCGGATAGCTTCTCGCGGCATGCCGAAGACGACGCAACTCTCCTCATTTTGTGCGATCGTGCTTCCTCCTGCCTTCCTTATCCGCAGTAGACCCTGTGCTCCATCCGCACCCATGCCGGTCAGGAGTGCGCCCACCGCATCAGGTCCAGCCACTCTAGCGACTGACGTGAACATGACATCCACAGCTGGACGTTGATAACAGACCTGCGGCCCATGGTCAGTGCGAACTCGCAGCGAGTTGCCGGTTCGTGAGAGCAACATATGGAAGTCTCCCGGCGCAATCAATGCGCGGCCAGGTACGACTTCGTCTCCATCTCGAGCCTCCTTTACTTCGAAGGGACAGAGTTTATCGAGTCGCGCGGCGAAATATCCGGTAAACACGGGTGGCATGTGCTGTGTAATCAGAATGGGAGGCATCTCAGGCGGGAGATGAGTGAGGATCTCGGTGAGTGCTTCTGTGCCTCCAGTCGACGCTCCGATCGCGATGATGCCCCCATGCGAAGTGTCCATCTGCCGTAAGGGTCCTGGTCCGCTCGTGTTTGGGGGCGACACTTCCAGAACGCGAGTCATCATGCGAGCGCCTGCGGCCGCGCGTATCTTATTCGCCAGCGACGTCCGGAGAGCGCCAACCGAGTAGGGACCGGAGGGTTTGGCGAGAACCTCAACGGCCCCGGCGCGGAGGGCCTCGAAGGTCGCTTCGCAAGCCGCTCCCCGAAGAGAGCTGATGATGATGACAGGGAGGGGCTTGTAGTGCATCAACCTGCGCAAAAATGTGATGCCATCCATCCGTGGCATCTCGATATCCAACGTCAGTACATCGGGACGCAAGGCGAGGATCTTATCCCGCGCGACATACGGGTCGGGCGCGGTTCCGACGACCTCGATATCAGATTCGGATTCAAGCGCCGAGCAAAGCATTTTGCGCACGATCGCGGAGTCATCGACGAGCAATACACGGATCTTTCGCCTGTCTTCATTCATGACGAGGGCTCCCTCATAAACAAACGCATCACTGGAGAGTCACCGAGAGCCAGGAAGTCGTAGGGCATCTGCCTCGCTTCCTCTCTGAACGGGCAGAGGACTACATACTTCTTCCTCCACGCTTCCCGCCGTTCGCACCAGCAGTCTTCCGGTACTAATTTCCAGCCGTAGCGTGCGGGAGTCGGTACCCCCTACCACTTCTGCCTCGACAGGAACGCCCGCCTTCCGCAAGATCTTCCGCATCGCAAGGTGATTGCGCGTCCCGATATTGAAGACCTCGTCGGTATCCATGACCTGCGCTCCACCCGCGACCACCACTCTTAAGCGAGATTTCTCTGCCCCTAGTTGATAGGCTTGCTGAAAGAGCAGGGGGATTCCCGTATCGGCAAACATAAACGGTCGGGCCTCGGCTCTGCGAGCGTCGATCCGCGATTCCGGCAACATGTAGTGGAGCAGCCCACCCACGTTTCTGGTGGGATCATAGATCGACACAGCGATACAGGATCCGAGAGCATACGTGATGAGGTAGCTGTCTGGATCGCGACTCACCCGGCAATCGCCCACTCCGACTACAATCGCTGCCATCGTTATGCGATGTTCCTAGAATTTTCAGACCTGGAATTTTCAGACCGGAGCTCTCCGCTGTTCCTGTAGACCGCCGGACAAACGTATTTGAGAGAATGGGCGATCCCGTTCAAGCTCTCGGAATGTCCGATGAATAGATATCCACCCGGCTCCAATTGCCGGGACAATCGCCCGACCAGATCCTGCTGGGTTTGCGCATCGAAATAGATCATCACGTTCCTACACAAGATCAGAGGGAATGCGCCCACACCGGTAAACGGCTCCATCAGGTTCAACCGTTCGAATTGAACCATGTCCCGTATGTGTGGCTTGATCCGGCAGAGTCCTTCGGCACGCCGTGTTCCTTTCAACAGATACTTCGCCATGATCGTGCTGTCTAGACCGTTGAGGCGGTCCTGTCGATAGATTCCCTGTTGTGCCGTGGCCAACGCGCGGCTGGAGATGTCCGTTGCAAAGATGCGAAGCTCCTGCGCTTGAGAATTCGCGACGCGCTCAAGAACTGCGAATACCAGCGAGTAAGGCTCCTCTCCGGTCGAACAAGCCGCGCTCCAGATCTCGATTCTCGATCTCTTGCTTAGAGCCGGTAGAACGACGTTTTCTAGAAACTGAAAGTGCTGCTTTTCGCGGAAAAAACCAGTGTGGTTGGTGGTTAAGGCATCGACCATGCTGACCAGTGCCTGGCCGCTCCTGTCATGTTTGACATAGTCGTAGTATTCGCGAAAGGAGCGCATTCCCAGCTGGCGCATGAGCTTGCCGAGACGGGCAGAGACGAGGTGCTCTTTCCCGGGACGGATGTCCAGACCACAGTATTCATAGGCAACTCGACGAATCTGATCGAACTCTCTCGCCTTGAGCGTAGTGGCGAGCTCCGATTGATCGCGTACCGCATCGTTCACAAGCGTCTCCCCTGAAAAATGCCCGGCAAATCGAGAATCAGGCCCACGCGGCCGTCGCCCAGAATGGCGCATCCCGCAAGGCCGGTGCAATCCTGAAAGATATCGCCCAAGCTCTTGATCACAATCTCCTGCCGGCCAATCAGCTCATCCACGAGCAGGCAGAATTGTTTGCCGCCAGACTCGGCAACTACGAGGAGGCCTGCGCAAGGATCGGTCGTGCGGGGCTCGATCGCAAACCGAGAGTGAAGACGGACCAGCGGCAGCAACTCGCCGCGCATCAAGATCATTTCTTCGCGTCCCTGCACCGTGAATAACATCTCCCGAGTCGGACGGAACATTTCACGTACGGAGAAGACAGGGATGATATAGCGATGCTCGCCAACGACGATCACCAGGCCGTCAATAATGGCCAAGGTAAGCGGAAGATGCAGCACGAAGGTTGTGCCTTGACCGACGGCAGAGGTGATCTCGATGCGCCCCCGCAGCTTCTCAACATGTTTTCGCACCACATCCATCCCAACGCCGCGGCCGGAGATGTCAGTGATTGTGTCGGCGGTTGAAAAACCGGGCTCGAAGATGAGCTGGAAGATTTCGGCCTCGGAGAGTGAGACACCTTCTGCGACCAGCCCGTTTTGCAGCGCCTTTTTGAAGATCTTTTCGGTGTTCAATCCCCGCCCGTCATCGGAGATCTCAACGAGGATCTGTCCCGCCTGGTGTTGAGCCGTCAACCTTAGCTTGGCAACAGGATCTTTTCCGGCAGCCCTGCGTTCTTCCGGTATCTCGATGCCGTGGTCAAGGGCATTGCGCACCATGTGCAGAAGCGGATCGGACAGCTCCTCCGCGATGCTCTTATCGAGCTCCGTAGTCTCGCCGGCGCTTTCAAAGATGACGTGCTTTCCGGCCCTCCTGGACAGATCCCTCACCAGCCTGGCTACCTTCTGGAACAGCGGAGCGATAGGCATCATTCGCATGCTCATCGCCCGACGTTGTACTTCTCCCGTAAGTCGCGCGAGCTGGGAGATCTCTCCGAGCATCTGGGCGTCTTGCGAGGATGCAATGAGCGGATTGTGAGCCAGAATGGACTGAGCAATCACCATTTCGCCGACCATATCCATCAACTGATCGAGCTTGGCGGTTTCGACACGTACTGAACCCTTGACCACTTCTCCACGGGAGCGGCGCTTGCTGTCAATCTCCACATGAACGTTCGCCCGAGCCGCACTCCTGGCCGGGTCTCCTGTCTCTTGGCCGCTGTCAAGCCGCAGGGAAGGCTGAGCTCTCAGAATCTCCACTGACTCGCGCCCAGCGTACTGTAGATCGGGGGCGTGTGCCGTGGTCGGATCACTCGCCGCGAACGCCTCTCCGCGCGCGGTCCCGATCGACGATCCGGCACTCGCCGCGGCGTTCGATAACTTCTCGATCAGCCCGCTGTTGTCACGTATTGGCGGGGCCTCTCGATCATTCAATCCGGCATCCACCAGTGCTACTTCTTCGCTGAGGGAATCGGCGCTCTCGAGGACCATGTCGACTAGAGAGGGTGTGATGGGAATCTTGAGATTACGCGCCAGATCAAGCAGGGTCTCCACTTCATGCGCAAGAGTTTGTACGCGATGAAGCTCTAAGAACCCCGCTATTCCCTTGATCGAATGGAATGCGCGAAAGACGGCATGAATCACATCTACAGCGGTCGGAGACTGCTCCAGGATGAGCATCTGCTCTTGAATTGCTGACAGATGTTCGTTCGACTCAAGCACAAAACCGGCAAGGAGTTCCGGGTCATGAGCGAATGAGGACGATGAACTAGGGGATGGATCCCGATCTTCCGCTAACAGGGCCTGATTCGCCTTTCCAGCCTCCTCCTCAATCAATTGCCGCAGCTGAGCGATACTATCGCGCAGCCATTCCTCCCCGGAGCCGTTCCCCCGGGCTCCTTCGGACTCGATTTGACGGGCAACCGCCAGCGCGGTCTCTGCAACTTCCTGATATCCATTCTCTGTGGCTTGCACATTCAATCTTTCGAGCGCAGCAGAGCTAATCGACTCCGGCCCGGAGACCATCATCTGCGTCGCTAGATCATCGAGACCCTGATCCACAAGCAGCCGCCGGTCGTGCTTTTCGTCGGTCGATCGCACAGGCCTCTCACCTTTCAATCGATGCCAAAAGAGATCTTGCCGCGCCAGAGATCTCGTTGAGTCCGAGTTGCGCTTGGGATTTAGAACTCTTGAAATTCCGCTTCCAAGGGAAAGTTGCCTTTCGTCACCTTTGAAGTCGACGCCGGGATTGAAATTTGCCGCCTCTCAGCAACAGGCTCATGCGAAACCGAAGCTCGCGCGGAAGGCGGAGCTGTCTGATGCAGCTTGAAGGAAACCGCCGGCTCGCGATCCCGTGAAGAATGAACAGCACGGCGGTGGCCCAACTGTCCGGCCGGCGTCTGGATCGCGCCGATCATATTGCTCAGGCGCTCGGCAATTTCCTGGAGCGTCTCCGACTGGGCTGTAAGCTCTTCTGCCGCAGCAGCGCTCTCTTCCGCATTCGCAGCGCTCTTCTGGGTACTTTGCTCCATCTGCGTAATTGCTCGGCTGATCTGATCTACGCCGCGGCCTTGTTCCTGGCTGCCCACGTTGATTTCGTCGACCAACGTCTTAACTTTGGTGAACTCCTCGGTCACCTGCCGGCCAGCGTCCGCCACCTGCTTGACTTTGGCCTTGCCATTGTTGGAGCTGTGAATCGAGTGCTCGATCAAAGCAGATGTATCCTGAGCTGCCTGCGCGCATCTCTGTGCCAAATTGCGCACTTCGTCGGCCACCACCGCGAAACCCATCCCGGCCTCTCCTGCCCGCGCCGCCTCCACCGCGGCATTGAGAGCGAGAATATTTGTTTGGAAGGCAATTTTGTCGATGACCGAAAGAATTGCGGCGATTTTGTCGCTCGACTCGCCAATTGCATCCATGGCTTTTACCGTATCGGCCAAAGCGAGGTTGGTCTCGTTCATTCCGTGTTGCAGGGCAGTCACCAGATCCGCGGCGGACCGCGAATTCTCGGAGCTGCGTTTTGCCATGGAATTGATCTCTTCGCTGGAAGCCGAGGTTTCCTCGATCATCGCCGCCTGCTCGGAAGTATCCCGGGCCAACGACTGGCTGGAGGAAGAGACCTGGGAGGCTGCACTAGCGACCTGCTCCGCGCCTTCGGAGAGCTCGGTGATGCTCTGGCGCAATTGTCCGTCCAGGTGTTTGATAATCCACACGACAACCGCGCCTACTGCGGTAGAGAGCAGCATCAATACCATCATGATCGAATGCCCGCGGAACACCTGGC
The DNA here is from genome assembly GCA_036500845.1 of Acidobacteriaceae bacterium. Classification (GTDB taxonomy): domain Bacteria; phylum Acidobacteriota; class Terriglobia; order Terriglobales; family Acidobacteriaceae; genus PALSA-350. Next base: position 2,905 of record DASYBJ010000010.1, on the reverse strand, counting down.
CCACTGTAGTTCCAGTCGCCTGTGCCATTCTCGATTGTTCATTCCGCAGCAGGCGAGCGCCCGCGTCGCTGAGAGAATTCATTAAAGGTACAAGACTTTTATAAATCTCATAAGAAACATCGAGCTTAGCTTCAGAAATTGCATTGTGGAATTCTGCATACTTAATGCTTGCCTTGCCCCTTGCATCATCAAGTTGGGCAAGAAGGCCGATGGCCGCCGAATCTACAAGCAGTGGACGGCACTGATCAACGGCGTTCTTCAGATCCTCCGAGCTCTTCTCATAAGCCGCTGCGTATTTCAGCACCGTTTCGTTGTCGCCTTGCATGGCGCGGAGCTGCATTCCTCGCTCTTCGGAAAGCATCTCGGCGCTTATCGTATTGATAGCGCCTGCAAGGACAAGCTTGGTCATGTCAGGCCCGGTCAGTTCATGAATGGTAGTAGAAAGATTGCTGAACAGCGTAATACTGGTGATCCCCATGCACATAGCCAGCAGTAGCATCACTCCGTATGCGAGATAGAGCTTTTTCTTGATCGTCATCGACCTGATCTCTCCGCCGCTTTGCATATCTATCGTTTTGATAATTCCTGTAGGTCGATTTGTTCCTGCGTACTCAACACTTGATCGATCTCCAAGAGGATCTTGACTCTTCCCTTCACCTTGGCCATCCCTAGTAGATAGGGCGCCACTGTCCCACTGCCGAAATCGGGCGTGTCCTCGATATCTTCTTCGGCGAGCGTCAGGACTTCAGCCACGCCATCGGCAATGGCACCAACCAGCCTTTCGCCGGTACTCCCCTTCGTCGTCACCACGACGATGCAGGTGCGGTGCGTATACTCGCACGGGGTCAGGCTGAACTTCATGCGCAGATCCAGTACGGGAATTACCTGGCCTCGCAGGTTAATCACGCCTCTCACATACGGCGGGGTGTTCGGGACGCTGGTGATATCCTGCATGCCCATAATTTCCTTGATCTTTAGGACGTGGATGCCAAACTCCTCGTCTGCCAGCGAGAAGATGAGATATTTCCCAGTCCGCGGAGCAGCCGAAGTTCTCGCGGATGTAGTACCAAGTCCTGCCCCATTTGTGGATACCAAGCCGGTTGCCGATGACATAGCCGAGCACACCTTCTCTTCCTCGGGCACGACCCATTGTTCGAACAATGTCAATGGATTCAGTTCTGTTATCGGCAATCCCCGCAAAAACCTCAACGAGGAGGGGAACCCAGTGCTGCGCTGAGACTCAGCGGTGTGCATCGGTCTTTCTCAATCATGGCGCGCAAAGCGGAATGGCTTGGGCGAGTTCCCGGAGGTTGCGGAAACCATCGGACGCCAAACATAGGGAGTCCTTATCTAGCGGAGCTAAGAGTGGTTCTAAATTTGCAACGTCTCTTGTCGCTGGTCAGGGGTGATTCACAAAATGCAAAGCCCGGAATTGGATCAAAACGCAATCGATGCTCTTTTTATGAAATCTGCGGCGAGCACAAAGCAGCAGACGGGTCTCAAAGTCGTTCCTCTGAAGTTCGGTTCGACCAGTTCGATCAGCTCAGCTCAGATGCAGGGACTCACCGCGCTAGTCCAGCTCTTTGCGCGGGGAATCGGCTATCGCTTTGGTGCGTGGTTGGGCTCAGTTGTCAAAATGAGCCTGGTCTCGGTCGAACGCATCGTCTTTAGCGACTTTCTGGCCAGCATCGTCCCGGATGAGAACTATGTGGCGGCGTGGAAAATGGAGCCGGTCAACGCTCCCTGTTTCGTTTGTATGGATATCTCTTTGATCGATCCGATCATCGACCTCCTACTCGGGGGCACAGGTTCTACCAGCATGAGGCACCAGCCGGGGGACATCACAGATATCGAGGCGGCAATCCTGGATAGCGTCATGGATGAGATGTGCGGGGAATTTACCAACGCCTGGAAAGCAGCAGGCATCGAGGTGCACCACCAGCAACGCCTTCTCTCTTCCTCTCATAGCCAAGTGATGCCAGCGCGAGACAGCCCTATCTGTCTCACTTTTGAAGTCCAGGTCAACTCGACGCAAGGGAGCCTGCAGCTGCTCTTCTCCGGTTTAGCTTCGGATACTTTGCTTCGTGCCATCAAGACGGAGCAAGCGAAGCGAGCACCATCACCAACCCTCAAACAGAAGCTGCGGGACAAGGCATTAAGCTTCCGATATGGAGTCAGCTTGCAATTACCCGCTGTCGGCGTGAGCGCCCATGCGGTCCACCGTCTGCAGACGGGATCGATCTTACCCCTGAACGTTTCAACTCAAACCGCAGCGTTCCTCCTGGTTGCGGGTACGCCCATGTTTTACGCTCGGCCCATCGCCACTGGGCAGCAGAAGGGCGCGTACCTGACCCAGGCCACCTTCGGCTCGAAATCACCTACGGAGCAGACTGAGCAAAAGGCTTGAATTTGAACCACAAGAGACTCAAGCTGTGGAATAAAGGAGGGCTTGGTGGGCAGCGAGGGGTGGCGGCGATACCCCGTCGCACTCGGTAGGAACGGTAAAGTCAGACCCGGCTACGCCGTCTTCAACGGTGAAGCTATGCCCTTTCCAAAATCAGCATGGCCGGGCCTGGAGCAGGATCACCGGTTGTTCCACTTGGCAAGAGGGGGATTGCCACGCGGGTATTACAGTTTCGCGTTGGGCAAACCGCAACCCCCGGAAACGATTTTTCATGAAATAAAAGAGCCGTAATCGTGTTTTATCCAATGGGGCGCAGCACGCTTCCATTGGAGGAAACCGGACATATGGGTTTATGGAACTTGGACAATATTCACGCCTTTCCACCACAGCCACTGAACGGTGCGTCCTTTGGAAATAGTTTCGGAGTATCTTTTTATCTGCGCTATACACCGGAAACAACCCTGTTCAGGCGGAAAGATAATTTTGAAGATACGCCCAAAC
>DASYBJ010000009.1:0-51425 GCA_036500845.1 Acidobacteriaceae bacterium | reverse complement strand
CCACTTCGATATTCGAGAAGGCGCGCACCCAAGGATTGTGGCTGGCTGTTGCGTTTCCCGGATCGTCCGCATCGCCGATCGGCAAGTCCCAAAGAGCACTGACCACAAACCGTTGTCTTTGATCCTGAAGGGAGGGCGCTCACTCAGCGGCAGGATCATAGGAGTTCTGTGGATGCTCGTCAAAATCAGACCCGTATCGATTGCCTTGGACCAAGTGTAACTGCCGAGCAGTTCGAATTCATCTTTCATTCTCCGCTTAACTGTGAGCGTCAGCCCATTCCACGAAGAGGTGGCCGTGCTCTGCAATTGTTCGATCCGGTCCAGCGACGGGTTAAGCCGGGAGGCGAGGGAAGAGCTCCGCCGCTTTCAGCCGCTTCAGAGCTTCAGAAAGAAAAGGATCAAATGCGGAGAGGGCTCAAAGGCGGACTGCACGTGCAGGCCACGGGTTTCAGAGCTGCCGAACAGAGGCCACTTCTTCGCTGGAATGGTAGGAACCCGAACAAACCGAGGCGGAAACATGCCTCCGTAGCTAGCCTCTGCAGGAGGGCCAGGCTGAGCGCGATACCAATTCCGATGAACAACAGCGTGATTCGAAGCTCGGAGTCATCCCATGGGCCGGGAGTCTTGTCCCACCAATCGAAGATCTCGACCAGCGGCTCAAGTGCCGATACGAGCGTGACGATCGCAAGTACAAGCCGAAACCAGCGTCGAGTCATCTGTAAGCCTCAGAATATGTTCGCTGCCCAGCGAGGGCAACCGCTGTTCTGCTCCCGCGAGACCGCGGCGCAGTAGGTTGCGTTCTGTTCGCAGCATCGCTGGGCGCGTGGTGGCTTCGACTATTGCGGCTCAAGCTTCGGGCCCGACTTGAGGCCTACTCAACTCGGCTATTTATTTGATTTTAATGGAATAAGCCATTTCCCCGCAAAAAACAGTGAACGTGAGGCAACTCGCAGCCGAACTTGACGCATTCAATTAAGGGGATTCAACTTAGGAATGAAGGAGGAATTCCCCCGATGATTTCCTATCCAATGTTGTCAAAGAAGATTCTGATATTTACAGGTGCGGCGCTTCTCGCCAGCGCAACTGCATTCGCGCAGGTGCAGCCGGGAGGAGGCGGTGGCCCGGGCGGCGGCCAGACTCCGAACACGCCGGGGCAGCCGGGCATCGGACAGCCAGGCGGAATTGCTCCTGGTGGGAATGGTGGTCTGAGCACTCAGACGATGAACGACAAGGCTTTCGTACGAGAGGCACTCGAAGGTGGAATGGCAGAGGTTCAACTTGGCCAGCTAGCTTCTCAAAAAGCGTCGAGCGATGATGTGAAGCAGTTCGGCCAAAAGATGGTAGAGGATCATACAAAGCTGGGAAACGCGATGTCCGAGGTGGCCCAACAAGTCGGAGTCAAACCGCCGGACGGCCTTTCGAAGAAAGACAAACAGCTGATCGCCAAAATGCAAACCCTGTCAGGCCCACAGTTTGACGAGGCCTACATTAAAGCCATGGTCAAGGACCATAAAAAGGATGACAACGCCTTCAAAATGGAGGCGCAACAGGCTGAGAACCCGGCTGTAAGGCAGGTCGCGCAACAGGGCGAACCGATCGTTGCAAGCCACCTTCAGATGATCGAGCAGATCGCCCAAGCCCACAATGTAGAGGGCGGAAAAGCCAAGAGCGGCGGCGGTATGCAGTAAGCAGTTCTTTCCCGTTTTCTCTTCAAAGGCGAGGGTTCTGCACCCTGCATGAATCCTCGCCACAGCCTCCCAAGCCCCAGTAGAGAGTTTTCGTTTCAGCAAACACCGGCTGCTGCCCTATTGCAGGGAGGAATAGCCGGTGATTTCCGGTTGCATGCATCGCGCGTGGATCGGAGAAGTTGCTAGCGCCCGGCAGCCAGGGAGGCGAACAGATTCCGTCATAAGGCTAGGCCTGTTAACAGGCCCTAGATATTCCCTGTTACTCCGCCCGCTTCCCACCATGAAACCCATGCCGATGATCCGCTTCTTAGGAATCCGCGAAGGTATGCGGAATCCAGCACTTCACCCAGCCTCGTGAAATACCTGAGTAATCGCTGAGGAGCCAAATGAAATTGCTTTCAGATTCTGCGGGGAATATGCTCCCTGCCGAGACTGAATTCATTCTGAATATCTTTTTATTTGGAGTTCAGACGTTCTTCATTCCAAACGCCATAAATGGCGGAGGTTGCTCATGCGCATTCTTTTGGTCGAAGACGAACAGAAAGTTGCCGGGTTTGTGGAACGGGGGCTGGTCGCCGAACGCTATGCCGTCGATCTAGCGGGAGACGGATGCTACGGACTGGAATTAGCCCAGACTTATTCCTATGACCTTATCATTCTCGACCTGATGCTGCCTGGACTCGAAGGCCAGCAGGTACTCAATAGAATTCGCAAGCAGAATACACAAGTCCCGGTACTCGTATTAACGGCACGAGGTACAGTCGAGGATAAAGTCCGGTTATTTGATTCTGGCGCCGATGACTATCTAACCAAGCCCTTCGCATTTGCGGAGCTCCTGGTGCGCACCAAAGCACTCCTCCGGCGCGGGCCCGTCAATCGCGCAAGTACGATCAAGCTAAAGGATTTGGAACTCGATCGCCTGACGCAACAAGTGAGGCGCGCAGGCCGGCGGATCGAGCTTACGGCTAAAGAGTACTCCCTGCTCGAGTACCTCATGCTGAATCCCGATCGGGTGCTTTCCCGTAACATGATCATCGAGCACGTCTGGGATCAGAGCTTTGACGGCATTACAAATATCGTCGATGTATATGTCCGGCATTTACGGACCAAAGTAGACGACCCTCACGAATACAAGATGATCCGCACCGTAAGGGGCGCCGGATACCTGATTCACGGCGGAGGTGCTGAATGAAGCCCACTTCCCTGCGATTCAGGATCACGCTCTGTTATGTCAGCCTACTTGCTGCTGCGCTCCTCGTATTCGGGGCCTCGGTGTATTTAGGTCTGCAAAGTTACCTGAAAAGCTCTTTGAAAGACGCATTAGTCGAATCTTCCACGAACGTCGCCACGCGCTTCGTTTCACAGTTTAATGCCAAGGGCAAAGACTGGGTGGCTGGCGAAGTGGATGAAACCTACGCTCCGGAGATCAGGGGCGGGTTCATTCGCATTACACAGTTGCTGCCGTCCGGCGGAAGTGCGGTCATCTACCAGTCTGGTAACGCGACCGACATAGACAGCGCCCAGGTTTCTCGCTTAAGCCCGGGTGACATAACGCCGGGTGATCGAACGGAAGATACTGCGTCCGGTTCATCGTTGATGGTCTATGCTCTGCCCTACACGACGCCAGACCACTCACGCTTTCTGATAGAAAGCGGGGCCTCGCAACGCCCGATCCAGCGGGTTCTGTGGGGGCTCTTCATCACACTTGTCATTCTTACGCCGCTTACGCTGCTGGCGGCAGCGACGAGCGGGTATTTTCTGATGAGCCAGCCCTTGCGACCGATTGCGGAGTTGACCCGGCACGCGGAACATATTGGCATTCACGGAACCGGTGAGCGCCTGCCTATCATCGCCAGCGGTGATGAACTTGAGCGCCTCTCACTCTCACTCAACCAGATGATAGGCAGGCTCGAGGATGCTCTCGCACACATTCACCGCTTCTCGGCAGATGTTTCGCACGAGTTGCACACTCCATTGACGATTCTCAGGGGTGAGCTCGAACCGATTATCCAATTGCCCAATCTGGATAGTATTCTCAGCGACGCCGTCGGCAGCGCACTCGAGGAGATAGACCGCATGTCGCAGATCGTGGATAGCCTGCTTGCCATTTCGCGGCTGGATTCAGGAGGAGCGAGAATCGAGTCCACGCAAGTCGATCTGAGTGAACTGGTGTCGTCCACTACGGATCAGATGCGTCTGCTCGCGGACGAGCGCCAAATCACGATTACTTGTTCTTCGTCCGGCCAAGTGCAAGTAAGTGCCGACCCGGTTCGCTTAAAGCAAGTCATCGTAAATCTATTGGACAACGCGATCAAGTACACCCAAACGGGGGGACATATACACACGTTCGCCTTTATTGACGGTGGATTTGGAGTTTTGGAAGTGGCCGATGACGGTATCGGGATCCCGGAAGAATCACAGCCGCACGTTTTCGAACGCTTCTACAGAGCGGATAAGGCACGGTCGCGGGGATCCGGCGGCGCTGGGTTGGGCTTATCGATCGTCAAGGCGATCTGCTCTGCGCATGCCGGAGCCGTTTCGCTCACCAGCCAGGAAGGGGTGGGCACAACAGTGCGAGTCGCTCTGCCACTGAACTCGCCTATCCCGGCCCGAGGAGCAGAAATCAGCAAATCCCGTCCTCCACTGGGAGAGAGACGGACACCAACATACGGAGATCCTCCTGCTGCCGAGACGCAGAGCGTGATAGCAGAATCCTGAAACATGGACGAGAGCGCGCGCGACTTTCGGCGCTCTGAGCCTCCGATGAAAGATGTCAGCAGCTCGTCAGCTGCTAGGCGCTGGTTCGACGAAGCCAGCATACGGAGGTCAAGTCGAAATGAAAAGCCATTCCTGTTTTGTTTCCATTCGCCAGTCGTTCGCACTTCTGCTCTTGTTGGTGTGGGCTACGCTTTCCACCCCAGCACAGGTGTCAACCGGAACCATTCTAGGATCAGTTGTTGACATCGGGGAGGCGGCCGTTGCCAACGCCTCTCTTACCGTCCGGAATCTGGAGACGAATATCGCACACACAACCGCGACCAACAGTGCGGGCTATTACAGTCTGCCCAATCTTCAGACCGGCCACTACGAGGTCGACGTGCAAGCGGCCGGTTTCTCTGAGCAGGTATCGGAGTCCGTCGCACTGACGGTCGGCGCCGAGCAGGAGGTCGATTTTAAACTCAAGGTCGGGAGTATCACGCAGAAAGTCATTGTGACTGGGAACGCCGCGTCCGTCGATCTGGTTAGCTCGACTGTCAGACCTGTAGTCGATCAACAGACCATTGTCCAGCTTCCGCTGAACGGCCGCGACTGGACACAACTCGCCAGCCTCGAACCTGGCGTCGTGCCAGCCCGCACACAATCCGCCGTCGCTGTCAGCAATCAGCGCGCGAACCGCGGCCTGGGCAACCAGCTCACAATCGGTGGCGCGCGGCCGCAACAGAATAACTACCGCGTGGACGGCATCAGCATCAATGACTACTCGAACGGTGGCCCTGGGGGCGTGATTGGCTCAAGCTTGGGCGTGGACGCGATCGAGGAGTTTTCTGTTGTCACCAGTAACGCGACTGCGGACTATGGCAAGATGGCGGGCGGCGTCATCAATGCGGTAACCCGCGCCGGAACCAACGTATATCACGGGGAAGGCTACGAATTTCTCCGGAACAGCGCCCTCGACACGCGGAACGAATTCGATGCTCCCGGACAAATCGCTCCCTTCCGCCGCAACCAGTTCGGTGGGGCGCTCGGAGGCCCACTGATCAAAGATCGAACGTTTCTCTTTGGAGACTACGAGGGCCTGCGCCAGTACCAGGCAGCGAACGTAGCGAGCAATGTACCGTCACAGGCAGCTCGCAACGGGCAACTCGTCTCGGGTCCGGTAACCGTGAGTCCAGCGGTAGCTCCCTACCTACAGTTCTATCCATTGCCTAACAGCGCGACCAGCGGCGACATCGGAACCTTCCTTTTCAACGACCCGCAAACGACTCACGAGAACTACTTCACCATTCGCGGCGATCACAAGATTTCGGATAAAGATACGTTAACGGCGACTTATTTCTGGGACAGTGGGACCTTGGTCTCCCCTGATCCTTTCAACGTCAGGGTGACCGGAAACATCGCAAAACGGCAACTTGCCACTGTCGGAGAATCCCACATCTTCTCCGCAGCAGTGTTGAATTCAGCCCACTTCGGATACAGCCGTGTGGTTTCGATCGCGCCGACGACCCTCGCCGCTATCAATCCAGCAGCAGCTGACACATCCCTCGGCTTCGTTCCAGGCCTGCCAGTAGGTCTCATCAATATCGGAGGTGTTTCTAATTTTCAAGGCGGGCTCTACGCCACCGGCCAGTTTTCATTCCACTACAACTCGTATCAATTCTATGACGACGTCTATTTGACGCACGGCAAACACTCCATCAAGACTGGCTTTGCGTTTGAACGACTGCAAAACAACCAGCTTGGCACGTCGAATCCAAATGGACAGTATGTCTTCAGTTCGCTGTCTACTTTTCTGACGAACAAGCCGACAAGCTTCAATGCGCCTTTGTCGAATGGTATCTCGCCACGTGATTTGCGGCAGTCGGTCTTCGGCGTTTACGTGAACGACGATTACCGTGTGTTGCCCACACTGACACTCAATCTCGGACTGCGCTATGAACCGGTCTCAGTTCCTACCGAGACGGCAAACCGGCTTGCCATTCTCAGAAATCTCACAGATACATCTCCTCACCTGGGTAATCCATATTTCTCCAACCCTAGCCTGCTCAACTTTGCTCCACGTGTTGGCTTTGTCTGGGACCCGTTCGGTTCTGACAAGACCTCGATCCGAGGTGGATTCGGAATCTATGATTCGTTGCCGCTGAACTATCTCTTTGAAGGGCTGTCAATCTTTACCGCTCCTTTTCTCGAGCTTGGAAATGCAGCTACGCTCGCACCAGGAGCTTTCCCCAAGAACGCCTATCCGCTACTGACCCCGTCGGGCCTGCGGTACTCATACGCGCAGCCTAGTCCACACCGCAGCTATGTCGAGCAATACTCGCTGAATGTTCAGCGAGATTTGGGCGGCAACTTTGTCCTGCAGATCGGTTATCAGGGTTCTCACGGCGTGCATTTGCCGTACCGCGAAGATGACATCAATACTGTTCTGCCCTCCAGCACGACAGGAGGTTATTTTTTCTATGGGCCGTCCGGTACGCAGTCGCCCTCGGCATCAACCCTCACAGCCAGAAAGTTGAACCCAAATATCGGGCAGATCAGTGCGATGCTTCTGACTGGCTTCTCAAAGTACAACGCACTGCAAGCCGGCCTGACGAAGCGGCTCTCGAAGAGAACCCAGGGACAGCTATCCTATACCTGGGCTCGATCGATGGATGATGGCTCGTCCTCAATCTTCGGTGACACGTTTGCGAACTCCGTTTCCAGCCTGCCCTATTGGGCGCCAGACCGCCGCGTGGCAATCTCCGACTTCAATGTTTCGCAGGTTGTCGTGCTCAGCTATCTCTTCGAATTGCCCGACGCTGTGAAATCAAAAAATGCAGCGGGACTGCTGCTCAACGGGTGGCAATGGGGCGGTATCTTCCAGGGCGCTACGGGGGAGCCATTCACACCGCTCATCAGCGGGGATCCCCTCAACCTAAAAAGCGCGGATGTCTTCGCATTTCCCGACCGGTTGCGCGGAGCAGGTTGTCAGGGCAATCCCGTTCAATCTTTCACGGTTACACATCGGCAGTATTTGAACCCGCAATGCTTTGCCTATCCGAGCTTCGATCCAGTGAGCGGACTTACACATCTTGGAACCTCAGCGCGGAACTCGGTTATCGGACCCGGCCTCGCCGAGTTCGATACATCCTTGGTGAAGAATACAGCGATCCCACGCATTTCCGAGAGCTTCAATGTTCAGTTCCGTGCTGAGTTCTTCAACCTGCTCAATCGCGTCAACTACACTGTACCGCCGAAGTCAGGAACGTTCGTATTTGCGCAGGCACCGGTCGCGACGAACGGTGTTCCGGTTAGTCAAAACCAGACCCCGCTTACGACAGCAGGAGTGCTGGTAGGTCCGACTGCCACCAGCTCACGTCAGATTCAATTTGGGTTGAAGATCATTTTCTAAGACGGTGACCGATGCACTTTGCATCTCGACAGACCGAATCTGTTGGCGCTGTGCAGCCAGCAAATACTAGTGATTCCACCAACTGGTCGAGCGCGCCAGCGCTCTACCAGTTGGTGATGGAACCATCCGGCCGGAAGTAGGTTTGAGCGCGCGCTGTCACTGGTTCCGTAATTTCGGCGATCTGCGTGAGATGCTTGAAATCCAACTCAACCCCCAGCCCTGGCCGGTTGTTCGGATACAGCTTGCCATTTTTAAAATCCAGACATACGGGCAAGTGCGGTAAGTCTTGGCCCTGGTAGTTGTATTCCATGAGGACGGGGCCTGAGAAAGTACCGAGGCAGTTCACCAAGGCAGCGGTGGCGATCGGCCCGGTGAAGTGTGGAACGATACCGACAAAGTGCGTTTCGCAAATGGCGGCAATCTTCATCATCTCTGTTATTCCGCCAACATTGGGCAGAGTTGCGCGGACAAAGTCAATATCGTGATTCTCGACCAGCCGGTTGAAATCCCAACGGTTGCCCCATTCCTCGCCGGCGGCGAGAGGAACGTTGACCTTGCTGCGCAGGATGGGAAGGTCTTGTTGGAAGGCTTCGGTGCGCACGGGATCTTCGACAAAGAAGGGCGCCAGGTCCTCGATTTCGTTGCAGCCACGAATTGCATCATCGAGATCGAAGCGTTGATGGAAGTCGATGACCCAATCACCATCTTTTCCAACACCTTCCCGGGCCTGCGTACACTCATCGCGCAGGTGGGTGATGCGCTCTCTCGTGTTGAAGGTGGTATTCGGAGGAATATCCATTGCGCCGAAGCGAAAGGCACGATAACCAGCTTCAACGGTGAGCCGGGCGCGCTCCTGGATGCTCATTCCGGGTTTGATGCCGGGGATAATCCCGGCCGTGTTATAGCACTCGCAGTAGTTGCGAACCATCCCGCCGAGCAACTCATGAACAGGTAGACCCTGCACCTTGCCCTTAATGTCCCAAAGCGCGAGGTCCAGTGCGCCGATCGCATCTGTCTTCTCGCGACCTGCTGGATAGAAGAAGGCGCGATTCATGTCTTGCCAGAGACGCTCGATGTACTGTGGATCGCGACCGATGAGTCTACCGGCAGACTGAGATAACGTGTCCTTCGCACCGCCTTCGCCGATGCCCACGATTCCGGTATCGGTCTCGACGGTGACTACGACATCACTCTGGTTGAAGAGCGGATTCGGATTCGGAGGCAAGTAGGCCCGCACTCGCGTGATCTTCATTTTCGGAAGAACTGCGTTTAGGGGCAGAGCACCAACGGCACCTGCAACTGCGGCGGCGGCCAAGGAACGCAAAAAGGCCCTTCTTTTCATCGATTCGATATCTCCCTCTTCAGATTCGCGACATTGATCTTGATTACACAGCCCCTAGCCACCGCGATACGCGCGAAACGCCGCCATGAGAGCCTTCGCCTTTGCTTCTACAGTCCGCGCGTCGTCGCCCGGCTTGTAGACTGCTGAACCGACACCCAGGCCGAGCGCTCCCGCGGCCATCCAGGGCCCGACTCGCTCCGGATCAACTCCGCCAACTGGAATTACAATCGCTGACTTGGGAAGCACGGCAAGCAGCGCCTTCAGCATAGGCGGACCCAAAATCTCCGCTGGAAAAAGCTTGATCGCGTCGGCGCCTGCTTGCAGCAAGGCGAAGGCTTCGGTGGGATTAAAGAAGCCCGGAACAGCGATAAGACCTGCCGCTTTCGCCGTTCCAACAATCGCGGTGTCTGCGTGAGGCGTAACAATCAGCTGCCCTCCGGCTGCCGCCACTTCCGAAACTTGCAAAGGCTCGGTAAGCGTCCCGGCTCCAACGAGCATGCGATTTCCAAAGGTCCGCGACAGGATAGATATGCTTTCCAGGGGGTTGGGCGAGTTGAGGGGTACCTCTACGATGCAGATCCCGGCATTTTCCAATGCAGCGCAGATCGACGCAACCTCCGTGGGCCGGACCCCACGCAAGATGGCAGTAAATGGGCAGCGCTGAAGCCAGAGGTTTAAATCCATTTCAGCCTCATCGCGATTGCAGCGAGGCCGCGTGCTGCCGCATCTTCATCTTCAATTGTGGCGCAACCTCCACAAAGTCCGATCGCTTGTGCATAGAGAGCACAGAGAGGCGCAGCACCAACGAGGTGAACGACACCTTTCTGAGGCATCGCCGCACGAACTTCGTGGCCAATCAACAACCCTGAGAGATAGGACGCAGAAGCTTCCTCTTCTAGCTGGCCGATCAAAGCGAGAGTGCGAACACCAAAAAGATGATGAAGCAGGCCGCCGGAGTTCGCGGAACGCGCAATGCCGCGTTCGAATGCTGCGTCGTCTACGGTGACGTCCTTCGGCATCGTACGCTCCAGAATCGTGCATTTCCGTAATGCGCCGTAGATCTCGCCTGTCATACATGTAATGAAGCTCACGATTTTGCGATCGCTCAAGTGAATCCACTTGGAGTGCGTTCCAGGAAAGCAGACTAGGCCGCCGCCTCCACACGCCTCCAGCATGCCCATCGCCTCTGTCTCTTCGCCGCGCATCACCTCGGGCACACCGTCCGCGTCAGGTCCTTTTACTCCGGGAATCAGTCGCACCTCTGCGCCGACGAACGGCACTCGAATTACAGAACTGGCGAGGTCCGATATAGCAACCGGACAAGGAAGATATTCAGCTTCTACCCAGCCCTGCCGGCTGCCGATCATTCCGCAAAGCAGAATGTTCTTTTCCCCGTCTTTCAACCAATCACCAACCTCCGCGCGCAAGGTTTCTTCGAAGAGTTCGCCATCGACACGAAGAATCCCTCTCGGCGAGGAGCGCCTCTCCACGACAGCTCCAACTGCGTCAAGCCGAAACGCGCGGAAATTGCTGGTACCCCAATCAACTCCAATCAAGATGTATGCTCCCCGAGATTCGTGCCTTCAACTGTTCTTCTATTCTGCCGAACCGATCGGTCATATGACATGTTCTTGCGTCAGAATTGTGCTGTGCGCTTTGGGAGGAAAGATCGATCGCCTTGTGGCGTGGTCAGCGAGAGTTTCACCGTCTCCTATCTAAAGATGTGTTGATCAGGCCTGCCACTGAACCCTTTGCATGTCTTGTAACGGCGAGCCCGCCGGAGGAGAAACCTACTTGGCTGCATACGCCTTCGTCTGGTTTGTCCCTGAGTTGTAGACGGTGAAGCTGCCCTTCTGCTTCGCGGCCAGAACAAAGTAGTTTCCCTGGTCCGGACCCTGAGGATTTGCGATGTATTCAGCAGCCGTATTGTGATCTGCGCCGCCCCTCTCAGAGTAGTGAAGCTGCCACAGAGTCTCGAGACCCGGCGCCTCGCGGACCGCGTCGATCACCTGGGGCGCCCCTCCCTTGGTCGCCGCATTGTCCATGATCGCCACTCTCGGGTGGACGCCATCGACTAAGGCATGGCTGGAGCTCGGATTCAAGCCGTGGTGCGAGACAATCAGAATGTCAACTCTGCCGATCCGGTTCACCGGACACATGAATTGCATTTCTTTGTCCCAAGTAAGATCTCCTAAATCAAGAATCTTGAGCTTGCCGAAGTTGATCAGGACCCCGAGGGAATAGGAATTCTCGCTGTGGTCCATAGGCTTTGTTTCGGGTATTTTGCAATAGTCATTCGTTTCACCGCCTCCCGGCAAAGCGTGGTCGATCACATTGCCGTCGCTGCTGATGACTGTGACTTTCATGCCGGTGATCGGTAGAACATCGCCGGGGTGCGCGACGACGTGGTGGTACTTTTGAGTAGCCAGGACCTGCTGGTATGCCTCCCAGATCTTTTCTGTGGCTCCACCAGTTTTCGTCTCGCTGTTGGGTCCATGATCAATGAACGTGTCTACGGGGATCTTCTCGACCAACTGAGGCACGCCGCCGCTATGGTCATCGTGATAGTGGGTCAACAATACGTAATTGATCCTGGTTATGCCTGCACTCTTCGCTGCGGCTGAAATGCGGTCCGCGTCCCGGCCAGCGTTGCCGGGCCATCCGGTGTCGATCAGCAGTGACTGCCCTGACGGAGTTACGAAGAGAGTGGACTGGCCCCCCTCAACATCAACGAAGTAAACCTGTAGGATGCTTTTCGCCGCCCATGCGCAGGGGAGGTTAGCTATCGGGACCATTCCTACTAAAAGAGCAAGCCAAAGACGCTGCCGCCGATATCTGAAGATTTCTGCAAATAGAGCCATTTTCGTTCCTCAGAGTCTGCGCTATGAAAAAGTGAGGGTTTTTGCTTTGAGAACACTCTCGCGGTGGAGCGCGATCGGGCATCCGCTAGCTAAATCTGCGTGCATTGATCCTCTTCGCGCGATCTCTAGAACTGGAACCGAAGCGAGGCCTGTAAGTTCCGAGCATTTCCGACGATGCTCGTGATCTGGCCTACCTGCGCGGTGCCGACAGTGGCATTTGGAATTCCGAACTGAGGGTGGTTGAAGACATTGAATGCTTCAAACCGGAATTGAAACAACATCTGTTCGTGAATTGGGAAGGTCTTAAACAACGACGTATCGAAGTTCGTCCGTCCCGGGCCGAGCAGCGAGTTCCGGCCTGCATTGCCATAAGTGTACTGCGCGGGAGTGCTAAACCCAGATGCGCTGAACCAGTTGTTGATGGTCTTCGGATAGCTAATGATCCCGGAGCGATTGGGACGGCTTGAGGTGCCGGTATTCGTTGTGGATGTTCCCAGCACTGGTGAGAACCATAGACCACTCTGTGTGATCAAAATGCCATTGGTCTGCCATCCGCCAATCACCCAGTCCATGGCGCGGTTGTTATTGGCGAACGCCTGACCTCTGCCGAACGGCAGTGCCCACGTATAGCTGACGGTCAAGCGCTGACGCTGATCGATGATCGAATTGCTCCGCTCTGCGCGCAGAAAGCGAGGGTCCTGAGGGTCCGGCCCAGCACTGCCACCTCCGAACTCCAGGGGCACGTCGTCGATGGCGTGAGACCAGGTGTAACCGAGCAACAGACTTATCCCGTGGCTGTAGCGCTTGTCGGCCGTGACCTGGAGCGCATAGTAGTCGGCCAGGCCGTCGGAGATGAAGTAGTTCACATCGCTCAGGAGGGGGTTGATGGAGTAGAGGGGGCGCCTTGTGTTCAGCGAGGTAGAGCCGGGAATGGCCTGGTTCGCGTTCCAAGTATCGTATAAGTGACGGCCCAAGTTTCCCACTCCGACAAACTTCAAGACCATCTCCAACGGGGTAATCTGTTGCTCCACGCCGAAGTTGAACTGCTCCGCGTAAGAAGGCCGGAATTGATGATTCACCGCGTATTGCACGCCACTCGGGTTATCGGCCAGGGCGTAATTGACGGGCGGGAGGGGTGCGAAGCCTTGGCTCACCTTTGTACCGGGCGTAATGTCTCCGGGCGAGACGCTGCTGGTTAGACCGAATGGAATATTTCGCGCCAGGCGCATAGTTCCGGCTTCACTGCCGGAGGCATTGTAGAAGATCCCAAAGCCACCGCGAACCACCGTGGCCGGGTACACCTGATAAGCAAAGCCGAAACGCGGACCGAAGTTAGGCCAATACTGTTGCACACCGGCGGTTAAACCGACTCCATTCCGCCCCGGGATATCCATCTTGCCAGTGGTCAGATTGAAGTTGGACCAGCGGTTCTGTTCTTCGCTCGGAGGGCTGAAGTAGTCCCACCGCAAACCGTAGTTGAGCGTGAGGTTCCTGGTGATTCGCCAGTCGTCGGCGAAGTAGGCACCCGCCTCATTCAGCCGGATGCCAGGAAAGACAAAGTTATAGTCGTGCCCGATCAGAGTCCCGTAGCCAAGCAGGAAGCTCGCAGCGCTGTCGCCTCCTGAGCCGGCCGGATTTCGCGAATCGGTCAGCCCGGGCGAGAAATTGAATCGGCCATTCCCCATGTTCGTTTGGTAGATCGTCAATTGCCGACGCCGGAAATCCCCGCCGATTTTCAGGGTGTGCAAGCCCTTGGTCCACACCAGATTGTCCAGCTCCTGAAACGTGTTCTCGCGCCGGTACAACGGGAGAGAGCGCGTCTGGCCGACACCGAGATAGGTGGACGGAGAAAAGATGGGCAGGTTTTGCTCACGCGGAGTGACGTTTGAGTTCGGGACACCGAGTTGGTTGCCGAGGCCCGCCCCAGACGCAAAATCAATGGGCACGTAGTCCAAGCGGTAACGGTTGAAACCGACGCGGAGGTCATTCACGATCGTCGGGGAAATTGTTCTCGTGTAACTGATCGCCACATGCTGAGCAGGCTGCGACGATGTCCCGGCAAACGACGCTTCGTCGCTCAGGCTGACCGGAGTCGAGATCCCGGGAATCGTAGTGACGGGGTAGGTGCTGGGCACGATGGTCAGCGTGTTCTGAATCGAGTAGCGTGCAAAAATCGAGTCCTTCTGCGTTAACTGCTCGTCCACACGGACATCGCCCTGGTTCCAGTTCTGCGCTTGGATTCGATTCGAGGAGTAATTGTTGAAACGGCCCGAGCTGGTCGGCAGAGGATAGGCGTTGATCATCTTCGCTGATATGGGGTCCCACCGTCCCTTGGGAATTTGGTTGTTGGCGAAGGGAGTACGAAGAAAACCGCCCGGCACGCTGGGATTCGGCCTGGTTGTGAGTGGGTCGTAAATGAGCGTGTTCGGGAGGAGCTCGCCGAAATCCCCTGCGCGCTCTCGTACGGTGGGTACGTTGCCCAGGATGAAGATCTGCGAGGCGCTACGATAGCCCTCGTAATCGACGAAGAAGAAGGTTCGATTTCTTCCGTTGTAGATTTTCGGCAAAACCACAGGACCGCCGAGGGAGCCTCCAAACTGGTTTAATCGAAAGGCCGGGAACTTGTTGGGAACCCGGTTGAAGTAAGTGCGCGCATCCACGGCCGAATTCCGGATGAACTCGAAGGCGCTGCCGTGCAGGTCGTTGGTCCCCGATTTCGTAATTACGTCCACCACTGCGCCAGAGTTGCGACCGATGTCGGCGCTGTAGAGATTGGTCTGGATCTTGAACTCTTGTACCGCCTCAACCGGAGGCCGAAGGGTGATCGACAGCGTCAGACGCTCGTTGTCATCAATGCCGTCGTAGAGGAAGTCGTTATCGCCTTCCCGGTTCCCATTCGAGAAAATATTCGACGCGGGACGGCGGTCGTCCGGGCGCGTGCCGCTCATGATCGTGCCCGACGCAGAGTATCCCACGCCGTTGACACCCGGGCTGAGCGTCGCCAATTGGACGAAGTTTCGGCCGTTGAGCGGCAAGTCATTCACCAACTGCTTGTTCACTACTGTGCCGACAGAGGAGGACTCCGTTTCGAGAAGCGGCGCATGCCCGGTCACCTGCACGACCTCAGTCGCTTGGCCTACCTGGAGCGTGAGATTCAGTTGAGCCTGCTGGTTGATCTGCAGGCTTACGCCGCCTTGTTCGAGCTTGCGGAAGCCTGTAGCGTCCACGGTGATGGAGTAGTCACCAGGAGGGAGCGCGGTGATTACATAATCACCACTCTTTCCGCTGACGGTAGAGTGCGCGATGTTCGTCGCAATGTTATTCGCAGTGACTTTCGCGTTGGGAACTGCGGCGCCAGAGGAGTCCAGGACGGTACCGCTCAATTCCGCGGAGGCGACCTGCGCGAAGCTCCGTGAACAAACCAGTACCGTTGCCACCACGATTGCCGCTACACAAAACTCCTTCAACGATCGAATGATCTGAGTCATCTTTTTGTCCGGCTACCGAACCAGCCGCCCCCTAAAATTCGTGCCGGAAATCTATATCATCGCCAAAGCACGGTATGCAAACATTTTCTGAACCGCTGTTTCAAAATATGAATACTTTTCTATAAATCGGTTCTGAGTTCCGATATCATTTAGCAGCGACGTTACTTTGGCTGCGCCTGCTGCGCGCCTGAGCAGTTTCGCTATGATTAGCTTTTCAGCGCCTTTATGTTGACAACGAAGACCACACGAACGCCGAAGGCAGAAACTGCGAATGAGTCCCGTGGTCGAAAGGCCAAAACTGCTCGTCTTGTGGATGCTGCAATCGCTAAGGAACCAGACGGCCGCGACCAGTACTTCTCGCGGGCGGTGGGCAAGGCACTCGAGGCTTTGGAACTTCTCCAGGCCGAACTGGCGCCGCTGCCGATGAACGAAATCGCG
Source organism: Acidobacteriaceae bacterium (assembly GCA_036500845.1). Lineage (GTDB taxonomy): Bacteria > Acidobacteriota > Terriglobia > Terriglobales > Acidobacteriaceae > PALSA-350. The sequence continues at coordinate 35,499 of DASYBJ010000009.1, read as the reverse complement.
CAACGGCTGCAACTCTCAAAAACATCAGCATTCCGCCTTCTGCGCACGCTTGAAACGATCGGTTGCGTGGCAGCAGATGCGCGAGGCCAATACAAACTTGCCCCAGGAATTCACGCCATCACTCCGGCGCAGTGGCTGGGGAAGCTGCTTCGCATTGGAACGCCTCACCTTCAAACCCTTAGCCGGGAGATTGCAGAGACGGCAAGCCTGGCGGCGTTGTTTGAGAATCGTGTTGAGGTCATCGCGGTCGTCGAGAGTCCTCACGTCATTCGGATGAGCAATGTTGTAGGACATATCTTGCCGCCGAACGCGAGTTCTTTGGGGAAAGCAATCGTTGCTTTTCAGCCGCCGCAGCAGATCGAGAGACTGCTCAGAAGCTTCGGAACGTACCGGTTTACGGACAACACCATCACCGATCAAAGGGCGCTGCTCCGGGAGTACGAGTCGATTCGGCTGCACAAGTTTGCCGTCGACAGAGAAGAGTGCGCCTATGACGGCATCTGCTTCAGCGTGCCGATCTTTGGCCCGAACGGGCAGGTTTCGGCGGCGATCAGTTCGTCGATGCCGAAAACAAGGCTCCGCAATGCGGAGCATGAGAAAGCGATCATCGCCGCTGTGCGGGCTACGGCCGAGCAAATCGCGCTTGATCTGCAAAAGGCCTGAAGGCGTCGTTCAGTAGGTTGCGCGACCCCCGCTAGCGTCATAGCATTGCGCAGTGACGAAAGAGCAATCCGGGCTCGCCAGGAAATGCACCACGGCGGCGATTTCTTCCGGCTTGCCGGTCCGCTTCATCGGAATCCGTTCCGTCATGTAAGCAACCTGCGCCGGAGTCAACTGATCGAGAATCTGGGTCTGAATGACAGCCGGTGTCACCGCATTTACGCAAATGCCTTCGGTCGCGACTTCTTTTCCAACGGATTTGGTCAACGCGATGATCCCGCCCTTGGTCGCCGAGTAGGGAGACATGTTGGGATTCCCTTCCTTGCCCGCGATCGAGGCGATATTCACAATGCGTCCGTAGCGCCGGGTGCGCATGTGGGGCAGGACGGCTCGGCAGCAATTGAATGTTCCCGTCAGATTGATAGCGATATTCCGCTGCCAGGCTTCATCGGTCTGCTCCCAGATAGGAGCGGCGGGGCCGGCAATTCCCGCATTGTTGACGAGAATGTCGATTCGCCCAGTGCGCGCGAGAACCGCACTCATGGCAGATCGCACGCTCTCGCTATTCGACACATCAGCTTCGAGCGCAAAGGACCCACCGCCCAGGGCGGCGGCAACCGCGCTTGCGCCCTCGAGGTTCAGATCGAAAATCACGAGTGTCGCGCCCGCCGCCGACAGACGCCGTGCGATTGCTTCGCCAATTCCAGTCGCGCCTCCGGTAACAATCGCGGTCTGGCCGGTGAGTTCAAACATGCTCGAGAGACTCCTTGTGCAGTTCGTTATCGAAGTTCTGAAGAGGTGTACTCACGATACAGACGAAACTTACGCCAGAGCAAAGTCCTGTTGCTCGGACCGGAGCCATGAGGCGATATTGGACCAGTGTTTCACTTTTTTGAGTTCTGATTCGCTTTATCTTGACGCTATCTAATCTGGAATATATTCTTGGGCGGCTGTACAGGCTGCTGAAAAACTGATCTGCGGCGAACGATCCATCTATTCCTTGGGGTGCTCCGATTCGGGTAATACATCTTCTTGCGCCTCGCTTGTTGCTTCGGCGCGTTTTTCCGCAGCCTGTGTAGCGGTTCCGTAACGGTTACGAGGAGAATCTACGGCGTCGGGGGAGAGGCCAACAGACGCGATCAGTGGACAGCCTGACCACCCTATGAGGAAAGTATCTATGCGAAGTGCCTGCCACCTTTTGACTGTTCTGGCTTCCCCATTGCTTCTGGTGCTTCCATTGCGAGCGCAGCTTCCTCTGGCGCAGCGAATCGGTCACACCGATCCGAGTAAGTACACACGCAGCCGCTCGCACAACAGTGCCGGTGACATGGCGTGCGAGTTGCTAGTTCCCCCGACTGCGATGGATGTCAATCTCAATTTCATGCACCGTTGCCAGATCATGCCCGGGGGAGGAGTCGGCCATCATTTCCACAACACGAACGAGGAAATGTTCGTGATCTTCGACGGGCAAGCGGAGTTTACGATCGACGGGCGAACGTCGGTCCTGCAAGGAACCGTGGGCGCGCCGTGCCGAATGGGGCACTCGCACGCGATCTACAATCCTTCCGACAAGCCGGTCGAATTCATGAATATCAACATAGCCGAAATCAAGGGTCACTACGACGCCTTCAATCTGGACGACGCCCGGGTCGGTGCGGCCAAGGATCCGGTTCCGGTCTTCATGACGATGAGGCTGGATAAGAAGCTGCTTCGGCCGGTGCCGAACTATCACGGCGGAGAAGGCACCGTCCAATACAGGCGGGCCCTCGATTCCGATGTGTTCCTCACTAACTGGGCGTATATGGATCATCTTCTGATACCTGCCGGAGCATCGGATGGACTGCACTACCACAAGGGTGTCGAAGAGATTTATTACGTACTCAATGGCGACGGCGAGGTTCGAGTGAATGATGAGACCGCACCAATCCACAAAGGGGACGCTGTACCGATCCGATTCAATGAAGCACATTCGTTCGTGAATCACGGATCAGGAGATCTTGAGCTTATGATTTTGGGGATCTCTGCCCAAAAGAACGTACTTGATACGGAATTGGGCCAAATGGCTCGGCCTCATTGATCAAGAACTACTCCCGCATTCGGGAAAGTGACTTCCAGAGCCAGAAGGTCTAAGATGTCCGCACCTTTTTTGTAACGATAAATTGCGAACGCATTTTGGAGAGACAGTTCATGACGAAGAAGATCGACACACATGCCCACCTGGGCGAATGCTGCGTATTCGGTCTGCTTAGCACCGAAGAAGACATGCTGCGCCGGATGGAGGAATGTGCGGTAGATGCGACGATTGTGCAGCCCTATCCAGGAGCTACTGCGGCTTCTAAAACACACGACCGTATTGCTGAATTGTGCGCGAAACATCCGGGGCGGTTTTTCGGATTGGCAAGTCTAAGTCCACATGGCGATCGCGACGCTTATGAGCGCGAAGTCGAGCGATGTGTCAAAGATCTCAAGTTCGTGGGCGTGAAGCTGCATACGATCGGTCACGGCGTCAATCCTCTGTCGGAAGACGGGGATCGGGTATTTGCAACTGCGCACCGTCTTGGGGTCCCCGCGATGGTCCACACTGGGCCGGGTGTTCCGTTCGCATTGCCCTCCCTCTGTATCCCCTCGGCTCAGAAGTACCCCGGCTTGAAGATCATCCTCGCGCATGCCGGCTTTGCCGTTTTTTCAGCCGAGGCCCAGGTCGCGGCCTCGGTGTGCGGCAACCTCTATCTTGAGACATCCTGGTGTATCGGAGAGGACATCCGTTGGATGATCTCCACGATTGGACCGAACCGGGTAATGATGGGCGCCGATTTACCCAGTAATGTTCCTGTGGAAGTCGCCAAATACAAAGCGCTCGATCTGGAGTCCAAAGTCTACGACCAGGTGATGGGTGGCACAGCCATCGATGTATTCAAGTTGAGTTGGTGAGGTGATTATGTTCGTCCTGCTCGTAGACATGAAGGTCGAACCGGGATCGCGACAAGGCCTCGAGAAGACCTACCTTGAAACTTTTCGCCCTGCCATCTCCCGTCAGGAAGGCTTTCGCAATGTTGAATTGTTGCGCCCACATAAAGAAGGTGAGGACTACCGACTCAGCATAACTTTCGACCATCAGGCACTGCAGCAAAGATGGGTCGCTACTGATCTTCATCAACAGGTTTGGCCTCAAATCGAAAGCCTGTGCGCAGAATATTCCGTCAGGCTCTACGATGCAGTCCAATGAAGGAGGCCACGTTTGTTGACGAACGGAGTTCGTCCAAGTAAAAGCAAGTGAGGTGTTGCCGGTTGCTCCAGCTTTGTGAATCAACCGAGTTATGCACGGACACTAATAATGAATGCGCGGAGTTCCATGGAGCCCACTGTTCCTGATTATGTAACTCGTTCTGTCCCCGTGGCCCCCACGAATCGGGTGCCCTGGTACAAAAGCACTTTCCCGTCCTACGCTGGAATCTTCCTGTGGGTTGGCTTTTACCTCAAACTTGCGGGTCCCACTCTTGGATACGCGGATATCAGCGTCTGCTTGTGGGGCCTGCTCGTGGCAGGGATTCTTTGCTTCGCGCTCTACTACTATGTCCCGGCGATGCTGGGTATGCAAACCGGCCGTCCTCTCTACGTGGTTGGCACCTCCACGTTTGGAACCACGGGAGGATACCTGATACCGGGATTGCTGATGGGCCTTTTGCAAGTAGGCTGGGTGGCCGTGATTGGCGCGGTCGCCGCCAATTTCATCATGAGAGGACTCAATCAGAGTTCTCGAGCTCTTTTCAGCGTGATCGTGATCGTCTGGCTCTACAGCCTTGGATGGGTCGCAATCAAGGGCATTCATTACGTCAGCCGGGTCGCCAAAGTTTTGAACTGGGTCCCTTTCATCATGATCCTGATTGTGTTCTGGGCTAATAAAGGAGGCATTTCCCACTATAAGCCGCCACACAACGATCCAATGACAGGGTTTCTTAACGCTCTTTTAATTACGATCGGATTTTTCGCGACTGCGGGAGCAGCTGGCGCAGACTTCGGAATGAATAACAGGAGTAGAAAAGATATCGTCCTCGGGGGCGTTTCGGGTATTATCGGCGGCGCTCTCATAGCCGGGGGAATCCCGGTGCTCTCGGTGGCGGGTTATCTGGGACGGAATGCCGGCCCTCCGAGCTACGATTACACCGCGGCGATCGCAAGCGTGGGCGGTTTAGCGCCGGTGATGTTCTTTCTGTTCGCAGCGGCTTCCCTCGTTCCAACCTGCTTCTCATCGTTCATTGCGGCGAACAGTTTCAGCACCATGCTGCCGAAGATTCCTCGAAGCACATCGACCTTTGCCGCTGTGTCTGTCAGCGCGGTCCTTGCGATAACCGGCGTGGCCGATAATCTGGTCGGGTTCTTCAGCATCGTGGGGGCATCCTTTGGTCCTATCTGCGGCGCGATGATGGCGGATTATCTTCTCGCCGGAAGGCGTTGGTCCGGACCTCGGCTAGGGATCAACTGGGCAGGCTGCGTGGCATGGGCATTAGGGTTTCTCGTCGGGATCCCGGAACATCTTCCAGGGATACCCGCAGCATGGGTCCGGGCAGACAACCCATCCGAGTTGTACTCCTTTGCCGTCGGATTCGTTGTTTACCTTGCACTCTCTAAATTGGGTTTCCGACCTCCTGTCGTAGATCGGGTAGTTCCTCAAACTGCGTCCGAGGGACGGATTTCCGTGTAATCGTGCGGCGCCTCTGGAGGTGCACGGCCAACAGCCCGATTGCGTTCAGTGATCTCCACCTTTAAGAAAAGCAGGGAGAACAGCCATGGTCAAAAGGTTCGCAACAGCTATGCTGGCACTACCGTTGGTGATGCCTGGTGTCTCACACGGTCAGCAGAACGTTGGCGGACCCCAAGCGACCCTGCCGCTTGCGGAACGCATTGCCCACACTGATCCAACGAAGAATCGTCATATGGCCGCGGTACATAACGGACCGGGCGCGCTCGAGTATAGGGCCCTCTTCGACGCGCAGACGCTCGATACCAATCTGTTCTTTTTTCATCGCGGAGTTATTGAGCCGAAGAGTGGTATTGGGGCGCATTTTCATAATCAGTGCGAGGAGATGTTTATCATCCTCGATGGCGAAGCTCAGTTTACGATCGACAGCCGGACATCGTTGCTAAAAGGCCCTGCGGGCGCACCGACCCGGTTGGGCCACTCTCATGCGATCTATAACGCAACTGATCAGCCGGTGCAGTGGATCAATATCAACATAGGTTCGATGAAGGGGATTTACGATGCATTCAATCTGGACGATCCCCGGGTAGGAGTTCCACTTGATGCGATTCCTACATTTATCACTATGCACCTCGACCGTTCGCTTCTCAAGCCGGTAGATCATCTGGTTGGCGGCGCAGGGACAGTGCAATATCGCCGAGTACTGGACCCTACCGTCTTTTACACAACCTGGTCCTACGTCGATCATCTTCTGATCCCAGCCGGCAGCTCGATCGGACCTGATACCACGCCAGACATGAGCGAGGTCTATTACGTACTTGGCGGTGACGGGACAGCTACGATCGGCTCGGAGAGTGCCCCGATCCACACGGGAGATGCAATTCCCGTAAGGCTGAACGAGAGCAAATCTTTCGCCAATACCGGCAGCCAAGGGCTCGAATTTATGATCTTCGGCATCGCGCGGGACATGGCCGCGAAGCAAGCGCTCATGGCTGCTCCGCGCGGCACTCGCTAATCCCACCTGCGAGATCGAATCGATGTTTTTAGCGAAGTGCGTTTGAGTTCGCCCTGCGGTTTACTGCTGCTTTGCGGCAGTACATCGGTTCGCAGCCTTGCCCCTGGCTCGTGCCGCTTCTGTAGGAGTCACACTGAGCTGTTCGAGGGAGGCTAGGGCCTGTTAACACTGCGGCTTCATTCGCTTGGTCCTGTCCCTATGCTCTTCCATTCAAGTTCTATGAGACCGGGAAGCTGTTCGAGTTCTGTTAGCAAATCCGGAATATCCGCGTTTCGCGACGATGGCCATCGTACCTCACAATCGAATTTGTTACGATGCTCACTCAGTGAATGAGTGAAGCACAAAGCCTTTATATGAAATTTCGCCGCCTCTAAACGGCCGCGGAGTTCCTGCGCGGATAAATGATTCTCAGCGATGGTTACTTTCAGCTCGCCGATGTGACGGCTCTCGATCTTCTGCTCGACCCGACGGAAGCCCCACAGGACGACGAAGCCAATTGCCGTCGACACGGAACCTAGAATCACCTGACCGCCGCCCAGACACAGGCCGACCACGGTTGCGAACCACATGGTCGCTGCAGTTGTTATTCCGATCACCATCTCGTCCTTGCGAATAATGACACCCGCTCCGATGAAACCAACCCCGGTCAGAATGCCCAGCGGTAATCGCATCGGGTCCATCACCACATAAGAGTCGTGGGGCTTTCCGTTCATCTGAATCAGCAGGTTCGTCTGGATCATGGAAATGGCTGCAGCCAGAGTGACCAGTAATGTCGTGCGCAGCCCGGCGGTATGCCCGGTCTTACTCCGTTCGCTGCCGAGCAGACTACCAGCGACCACAGACAGAACGAGACGAAACGCAATCGTCTGCCAATGAATTCCGGCGGCCATAACCGGTTTGATTCAAAAGGAGATACGAGGGGATGCAAGTTGCATTTTCCAATTCGCAGTTCTGAGTTGAGCCTGTGAAATGTTGTCTTCCGCAGACCAGCCAGAATGCAAGAGGGCGCACGAGTTTACGCTCGTGCGCCGTCTCTTTTTGATCATCCCGCAACTTGGGACTACGCCGCAGCTTGGTAGTTCACTCGTTCGGCAATCTGAGTAAGCAGTTTGTCCGCCTTAACTTCGTCTTGTTCAATCGATTCAAGGACACTTGCGTCTTGGGAGAGGCCAAGAATTTCCGCCCACCGCCGCAGTGTTCCATAGACAGCTATTTCGAGATGCTCCACCTGCTGCGCCGATCCGATCATGGCGATGTCCCGGATCGTTGGATCCTTCACATCCTTGATCGTGTCAGAGGCTTCAGTAGTTAGCCCGTTAATCACCTTATAGGTCTCTGTATCGCTCTTGCCGATGTTGCGCTCCAGCAGGCTCCGAACCTTCGAGACATGCCCTTCTGTTTGCTCGAGGTGAGTCCGAAAGGCCGATGCGAGATCGCTATCGGTCGATTTCTCGATCATGTCCGGAAGAGCCTTGGTGATCTTCTGTTCCATATCGAGCGCTTTTTTGAGGTTAGTGGTGTAGAGGGTTCGCAAGTCTTCAATGTTGGCTGAAAACAATTTCATGTGTTTCTCCTTCGATATCCTTGGAGTGCTTCATCCTTGGAGTGCTTCGATGGTCCTGGGGTTGGCGTGCTGGAGCAGGGGCGACCGACGGGCGACTCTGCATCCGCAAAGTAGCTTGAGCCAATTAGATGCGCTCTACAGCACCAGTTGCTGTCTGACGCAGGGCCCAGAATTTGCTCCCAGATTTGGCAAAGGGAATGTGTCTCTTCGAAACGTGCTGGGCTCGTCAAAACTCAGAAATCCTAGACTCTCACCGCCGGATTGCTAGGAGAGACAAACATCAAACGAGAGTACCGCGCCCAGGCATGGCCTGCGCGGCGACGCAAGACGAATGATGCGAAGCGCCGGGAGCCAATTTTTCATGTATGCCTTCACGTCTTGCTTTGTAACCGCATCGAAACACGGTCCAGCGAGTTGCCTCCTGCCTCGACGCCGATGAGGCCAGCCCGGCCAGTATCAAGGCCCCCGAATCAGGTAAACCGATGCTTACGCGCGCCTTGGACCCGGTCGCGATGAGGACGCCCAAAAGGGAGGGGCGCTCCTACCCCGCCGATGAGAGTTCCGATCGCGTAAAGATAGAAATGGCAAGGACGCGAATCTCAAGGGCGAATATTTCGTTCACCGTGAGGTAAAGCAGCGCCAGCGGCGGACGAGACGTCGTCTGTGACGCGCATATGGTGAAGGGTTTCAATCAGAATCAGCGGAGTTCCGTCCGCTAGACGGGCAAATTTCTGAGACTTTCGAACGCCCCCAGCGATACAGGAATACGCCAATGCGATTGAGATGATCTGGCAAATAGCATTGGTGAACGAGACTTCGTCGCCCACGATCCTGGTGAGCGCCAGCCCTCTCATGAAGAAGACCAGCACGAATTCGAAAGGGGCCGTTTGCTAGCCGGGAGGGGTTATCGTGCTATCCCATGAAGGCTCAGAATACGGCCCGGTCGAAAACGGTTTCTCAAGAGCAGTCCGCCGGCGTTGCCGCTGGCGAGGTGCCGTGGTGAAGCAGCGCGTCTGTGCGCATACGCGCGAGGACGGCTCGGAATTGAGCATCCTAAATTACATGCCTCTCGTCATAGCTGCTAGATGAAGGTGGAAGCTGTGACCTCGCACGATGATGTACCTGGTCTGAAAGCCTCATCCGAGCATTCCGCATACATCTCCTCCTTCGGGTGCAGGAAACTAAAGGATCTTTAACTTCCAGTTAGAAACTGCATTCTGGCGGCTCGGAGACGGTGTTCTCCCATGAAACAACATCGGAACAGTAACTGTTCGATGTCACACAAACAGAAAGCAGGGGAGCGTTGCTCGGGTCCGGAGCGCTCATCCTGTTCGGGTTATCACGGCGGTCCACATTCGGGACGGCTTTGGCGATCGGCGGGGGTCTGCTTTGCAATGAAGGCGAAGTCAGCCAGCTCGTTAGACCACAGATCGTTGCACGAAGGTCGTCCTCAAATCATGGGAAGACGGAATGAAAGCGGCGCCCTGAGCCAGAACACTCCTCCCTGCTCGGCAGCCGTAAAGCGCTGCCGAACGCCATATCGATAGGGCTTCAACCTTAATGGAGGCGAACATGTCCTCGGTTCAATCAGCCGTGTTGCCGGTTCTCGAACAGAAGCTGCCGAAAGTGATCGGTCCCACAACTCACGGGATCATCGATTACGCGCATGCGGCATTCTTTTTGGGCGTTGCTCTCCTTTACCGAGGCTCAAACAAAAGGGCGGCCCGTGCTGCTTTGGGTACCAGTGCGTTCATTTTGACGCAGGCTATGCTGACGGATTATCGCTTTGGAGTAAAGCCAGTTCTTTCGTTCGCAGCTCATGGAAAACTGGATGAAGCGTTTGCTTCGGCCTCATGGATAGTTCCAAGGATCTTCGGATTCAACGGCGCTCCCGGCGCCAAGATCTTCGAAGTCAATTCCTTCGCCGAAGCCGCCGTCATCGGCCTAACCGACTTTGACAGTGAGCGGGCGCGCCGTGAGCGATTGGCGGCTGGCGAATGATCTCGGTTCGAAGGCTCAGCCGAATTCTACGGCAGCCCCGGAAACCGACTCCGATGTGGAAGCAGAATGTTACCTGGATCGATGGGAGCCCCGCTGTAGTTTGTGAGAAGACACGCGCAGCACCTGCAACTTAGATGAATTCCCAGGAGTTACTATGCCCCGATCAGAGTTGTGTTCCGCTTTGACGATCTCGGCTTCACCTAGGTTGCCCGCCGCTGCTGGGACTCGGCAAAATCAAGATCCTAAGCTCACACGCGCGAAAATGGGCATCCTATTGCCTCAGGAGTTGTAATTCGTTGCGACTGAGGTGAATCAATGAAAGTATTCAGATCGTTTGCCTGTGCAGTGGTATTAACCATGACGGCCGGAATAGTACCATCTTCGACAGCACTGGCGTTCGCCGGATCTCAGGATCAGGATCATGACCGCGATCGGGACCACAGCCAGGTACAACAGGAGCACTCAAACTATTCGAACAATAGTTATTACAAAATGGGGTACCAGGAAGGATCTGAGGATTACAAACACAAGAAACAGCGGAAGGAGCACAATCACAACTACCGGAACGACGAGGACCGTCAAGCACACGATTATGGCTATCAGCAGGGCTGGCAAGGCCCGCGAAACAATCGCGATGACGATAATAGACCGCGATAGGGGAGCTTCCAGTTTCATAACGCCGCTCCAAATATCAACAGGGCTTGGGCAGGGAATCAACGGGGCTTGGGCAGGCTTCCAAGGTTTGGAACGCCTGAACGGCGAGCGCTTCTAAGGATTCCGAGCATCTTGATTCTGCAAATCGTTTTGCTCGGCCGGTAGTTGTAACCTTACTTGGCCGAGCAACGCGATCTCAGGTTTGATGTTCTTTCGTTGTACGTGTTGCAGAAGAAACTAACTCAAACCTAGCTATTGGGCCTAGCCCTTCAAATCAATCCTCTTCCGTTAATTCAGTGAAAGGTAGGCTTTACCCGAAGAACGTTTTGACGGTGGGATCGGGAATGGACCCAGTAAGTGCCGCGCCCAAGTAGCTCTCAGGCTGTGCCTCGAACTTTTGTTTGCAGCCCGCACAGCAGAAATAGAATGAGTGTCCCTGGAATTCGGACTTGTCTCGAGCCACAGAAGGGTCAACTGTCATTCCGCAGACCGGATCTTTTACCTCCTGATTTCGGGCGGAGGAAACTGCTTCGGGTGGGTTCTGCGCGCGTTTGCTTTTGTTCCGCTGGACAATCTCGGCGAGAATGCTGACTGCAATCTCCTCCGGAGTTGTTGCCCGGATATTGAGACCTGCAGGCGCCCTCACTCGATGGACCTGCTCTGAGGGAATGCCCCGCTGCTTCAGGGATTCAAAGACTTTCGCGGCCTTTACCTTGCTCGCAACAAATGTCACATAAGAAGCAGTTGTTTTGAGTGCTTCTTCCAGGGCTTCTTCATCGTGCTCCCCCTGAGTTGCGATGACGATGAACGTTTGAGGTCGAATCTGCATCCCGCTCAAGTTCAGGTCTGTTTGCAATGAGTCCACGTCGGGAAAACTCTCTCGGTGCGCTGTAGGAGCAGCGACCGAGACCGTAAAATTAATGGCTTTGCTCAGCTTGGCCAAGATCTGACCGACAGGAGAGCGTCCCAGAATCACGATGTGCGGTTTCGGTAGCACCGGTTCAATGTAGATTTCGAGTGTACCTCCGCTGTGACAGGTCAGGGTGTACTCCACGACGCCTGTGTCCGTTGAAGGCGATGCACTGATGCGAATTAGCTGCGGTTCCCCAGTTTCAATGGCTTTCAATGCTTCTTTGACCACTACTGGTTGGGCGCAGCCGCCACCAATCCAGCCCCATACTTCTCCGTTCGTCAGTATGATCGCCTTATCACCGGGCTTTCCTGAAATAGGAGCTTCGTAACGCACTACCACGGCGACCGCAAACGGTTCGCCCTGCGCAAGCAGTTCAGCGGCCTTACTCAGGAACTGGTCAAACATCGGGAATTCCTTTTTCGACTGGCAAGAATGCTTTAGAGATATTTCTCCAGAGCCAGCAGACTTTCCAAATTGTGCGCCGGGGCAAAGACGTCCACGTACCGGAGCGCAGCAGCGATGCCTCGAGTGATTGGTCGATAGTCTTCCATTCCCAGAAGCGGATTGAGCCAGAGGATACGTTGGACCCGGTTCTTGGCAAAGCGCATCTCTTCCGCCAGGATCTCCGGCTCGCCGGTGTCCCAGCCATCGCTGAGAATGATCAGAATCGTTTCTTGAGAAAGCAATTTTCTGGCGAAAAGGCGATTGAACTGCTCGAGGGACTCTCCTATCTTGGTGCCGCCCGACCATCCGGCCGACCGCTGCGAAAGTCTTCGCAATGCATCGGGCAGTTGACCGACCCGTAGCAGGTCCGTAACCTCCACCAAGCTGGTGCTGAACACAAAGCTGTCCACACGTTTGAAAGCACGTTGCAACGCATAGACGAATCGGAGCAGGAAAAGACTGTACGAATTCATGGAACCACTGATGTCGAGCAAAACAACCAGCTTGGTTTTTCGCCGCCTTCTTCCCTTGTAGGCCCTGAGGATCGGATTGCCGCCGTAGCGAATGCTTTGCCGAATCGTTCGCCGAAGATCGACGCGATCACCATGCTCCTTTTGAACGAACCGCCGCGAAAACTTGACGCTCAACTGCCGCAATAAGCGGTCCGCGAGCTGCTCTAATTGATTTTGATCCTGAAACGGGACCATGGAGAAATCTACCTTCTTCAACTGCTGTTGCGCGCTTGCGCCGGAGACAGCTTTGCCGGTGCCTTCCTGGCTGGACACGCCGAGGAGAAACGACGAGTGGGTGCCCTGCCGCTCCAATTGGCTCCGGCGCCCTTCTTCTTTGCGCTCAGACTTTGAGCGCTCCGGATGGTCGGCGGCCTCCCAGAAACTCTCGAAGATCCGTTGGAAGCGATCCCAATCCTGCGGCGAAGAGCACAGGACGGCCCGCAAACCAAAAGCGAGGAGCTGCCAGTCGGCAGTGCCAATCGCCTTTGCGACTTGCAACGCGGACAAGGTCTGGCGCACATCGCTCTCGATCCCGTTCGACCGGACAAAGCGGCAGAACGCAACAATGGAGGCGGTGAGATCGCCGGGTTTTCCCTCGAGCATCATCTTCGTCCACCTCAGAGGGCCTCGGTAAGCACCCTGTCGATTCCCGCAGCCTTCAGTTTCTCCCCGTCGTCCAGCGTCTTCACCACGCAACTGATCGTGTCCTCGACTGCCTGTACATCCAGCTCTCGTTTGCCCAGAGCACTCACTGCTCGCGTGCAATCCAACGTCTCGGCCACGCCCGGTGGTTTCGAGAGGTCCAGGTGGCGAACAGCCCGGACGAAGCGCACCACCTGGCTGCTCAGCTCTTTCCCAACCTCCGGAAGCCTGGCGTGCACAATTTTCATCTCTTTCTCGAAATCCGGGTAGTCGATCCAGTGATACAGACACCGGCGCCTCAGAGCTTCGCTAAGCTCCCGCGTGCGATTGGAAGTGAGTACGACATGCGGAATGTGTCTGGCTTTGATGGTCCCCATCTCCGGAACACTGATCTGGAAGTCGGAAAGCAATTCGAGGAGAAAGGCTTCAAAAGGCTCGTCTGCACGATCGACCTCGTCGATTAGGAGAACGGGAGGCGCATGCACTGCCAGAATGGCTTGAAGAAGCGGCCTTTCGAGAAGGAACTGCTCGCTGAAGATGTGCCGCTCCTTCTCTTCAACTGTTTGATCCGTATTCTCTTCGATTTTGATGGACAATAGCTGCTTTTGATAGTTCCACTCGTAAACAGCTGAATTGATATCCAACCCTTCGTAACACTGCAGACGGATAAGCTGGGCTCCGAGAAACGAGGCGAGGACCTTAGCGACCTCGGTCTTTCCTAGTCCGGAGTGGCCTTCGATCAACAACGGCTTTTGCAGTTCGATCGCAAGGTAAACAGCCGTTGCCAAAGCTCGATCGGCGATATAACCCAGTCGCTCGAAGCCCTGAATGAGAGCATCCGGGTTTCGGGTCGGAACGTTCTCAGATAAAGGGCGTGAGGGTTCCATAGCAATTCAGTTGGCTCAGGATTCTTTGCGAAACACACCTTTGGCAGCCTGCCAAGCCACTGAAGTGGCGCTCAACGGTTTTGTCTCTGCCTCGGCTGTATTGGCTCCTTGCACAAGCTGCGCCTGCATGTTCTTTGTGAACTGTGCAAAGATTATGTTCGATACTTCGTTGATCACCCGCGAGCCCATCTGGGCCAAAATTCCGATCACGTTGATTTCGGAGATGCTAGCTACTTCGGTGCTATCTCCATCCAGAGCGCGCAACTTGCCCGTCATTTTCATCGATGCGCTGCCCCGTCCTCTTATATCCTGCCCTCTGCCCAGGATCTCTATCTCATGAAGTTGAGGATCAAGGCGAACAATCTCCAACTCGCCTTTATAGTCAGTCACGCTAGGACCTACCTTTACGCTAATCGAGCCCTTATAGGTCTTGTCATCGAGTTTCTCGGTGATCTTCGCGCCAGGAACACAGGCGGCGACGCGAATGGGATCGCGCAGGAGATCCCAAACCTTGTCGATCGGCTCCTTAACCTGGAAGGTCTTCTCGATCTGCATCGCCATCTCTAGTTCACCACGCCCTTTTCCTTCAGGATGTTCCAGACCTTCCATGGCGCGATCGGCATATCGATATGCTTCACACCCAAATGAGAGAGTGCGTCCACCACTGCATTCACGAAGGCGGCGGGCGACCCCACATTGGGCGACTCACCAACTCCTTTGGCGCCGAATGGATGATGCGGAGAAGGACTGCATGTCTTGCCGGTCTCCCAATGGGGGGTTTCGACGGCGGTCGGCAATAGATAATCCATGAAGCTTCCGCCCTGCACATTGCCGTTCGCGTCATAGTCGATCTGCTGCATGAAGGCGATGGCCAAGCCCTCGGTCAAACCACCGTGAATCTGACCTTCGACGATCATCGGATTAATGATGTTGCCACAGTCATCCACAGCGACGAACCGACGAACCTTCACCTCCCCAGTCCCTCTGTCGATGTCAACCACACAGATATAGGTACCGTGAGGAAAGGTGAGATTGGGCGGATCGTAATAGTCGACTGCCTCGAGTCCCGGCTCCATGCCTGCCGGCATGTTCGTGTAGGCGGCGAAGGCAATATCCTGAATCGACTTGGATTTGCTGGGAGCGCCCTTCACAGAGAACTTCCCCGGCTCCCACTCGAGGTCATCCGCACTGCACTCGAGAAGATGTGCAGCGATTTTTTTCGCTTTATCCTGGATCTTACGAGCGGCCATTGCAGTTGCTGCGCCAGATACAGGCGTGCTTCGACTCGCATAAGTCCCGAGTCCGTAGGGCGCGGTGTCCGTGTCACCCTCTTCCACAGTTACATCCGCGGCAGGGATACCTAACTCCTGGGCAACGATCTGGGCGTATGTGGTTTCATGTCCCTGCCCTTGACTCTTGGTTCCCATGCGGCATATCGCTTTGCCGGTCGGATGAACGCGGATTTCGCAACTATCGAACATCTTGATGCCGGCGATGTCGAA
Organism: Acidobacteriaceae bacterium; assembly: GCA_036500845.1. Lineage (GTDB taxonomy): Bacteria > Acidobacteriota > Terriglobia > Terriglobales > Acidobacteriaceae > PALSA-350. The sequence goes on along the minus strand of DASYBJ010000009.1, from coordinate 20,006 downwards.
GGTGTGTCCAGGGCCTGCTCCGACGATTTCTACGAAGCTCGAGATTCCGATTCCCATGAGCTCGCCGTTTTTGCGCTTCTCCGCCTGTTCCTTCCTCAGCTCTTGATAGCCAACCTTGTCCAAGGCTACCTTCATCGTCTCTGCGTAATTCCCGCTGTCATACGACCAGCCGAGAGGCGACTTATAAGGGAATTTATCCGGCGGAATGAAGTTTTTCATGCGAAGTTCCACAGGATCGATCTTTAGTTCCTGAGCTAAAACGTCAACTGCCCGCTCGATCAGATAGGCAGCCTCGGTTACTCTAAACGAGCAGCGATATGCGATGCCGCCCGGCGCTTTGTTGGTGTATACCCCGTCCACTTCACAGAATGCGGATGGCAAATCGTAGGCACCCGTGCAGATGCTGAACAATCCCGCGGGAAACTTCGTCGGTTGAGCTGCCGCGTTGAACGCTCCGTGATCGGCAAGAGTTTTTACGCGCAACGCTTGAATCTTTCCGTCCGCTCCTGCTGCGAGTTCCGCTGTCATGTGGTAATCGCGCGCGAACCCGGTGGATTGAAGGTTCTCGGAACGAGTTTCGATCCACTTCACCGGTCTGCCAAGTGTGAGGGAAGCAACAACGGCACATACGTAGCCGGGATAAATCGGTACCTTGTTGCCGAAACCACCGCCGATATCGGGAGAGATCACACGGATATTGTTTTCAGGAATGCCGCCGACAATCGAAAAAAGAGTTCGATGGGCGTGGGGCGCCTGCGAAGTCAGATAGATGGTCAGCCGGCCAGTTGCACGATTGAAGTCAGCGACGCAGCCGCAGGTTTCAAGCGGCGCGGGGTGACAGCGCTGGAAGAAGGCGTGCACCTCAGCCTTTACAGCCGCCGATTGAATGGCCTTGTCAGTGGCTTCCCGGTCGCCTACTTCCCAGTGGAAGATGTGATTGCTCTTTTCTTCACGATCGTCGCGCAAGATCGGCGCGGAGGGATCGAGAGCCTTATGTGGATCAACCAGCACTGGCAACTCTTCGTACTCCACTTCCACCAATTCGGCTGCGTCTGCGGCGATGTAGCTATCTTCAGCAACAACAAAGGCAACTTCCTGTGACTGAAAAAGCACTTTGCCGGTAGCTAGAACCATCTGCTTATCAAAAAACAGAGTCGGCATCCAGGCAAGATTCGACTTGGCAAGGTCCTCGCCGGTTATGACCGCCAGAACACCGGGGAGTTGCTTGGCTTTTTCCGTATTGATGCTCTTGAGACGGGCGTGCGCGTATGGGCTGCGAACCAAATGTCCAAAGACCATGTCAGGTAACTGGACATCATCGACATAATTTCCCTTGCCCTGGAGGAAGCGCAGATCCTCTTTGCGCTTTACAGAATGGCCCATACCGCCAATTTCAGGAGACGTTTGGTGAACCACCTTGCCCTCCTTCTTCAAGCTTGCCCGCCGCATATTGCACCGCCTTGACGATGTTCTGGTAGCCGGTACAACGGCAAAGATTCCCAGAGATCCCCCAGCGAATGTCCTCCTCACTGGGCCTGGCATTTTTCTTGAGCAGCGCGTAAGAGGAAATCAACATGCCGGGAGTGCAGAAACCGCACTGTAGTCCATGCTCAGCCTTGAACCCTTCCTGCAGAGGGTGGAGCTGCCCGTTTGTCATGAGGCCTTCTACCGTGAGCACTTCGCAGCCATCCGCTTGGACCGCAAAGATCGTGCATGATTTCACGGTTTTTCCGTCGAGCAGGACTGTACAAGCTCCACAATGACTGGTATCGCACCCAACGTGTGTACCCGTTAGACCAGGAATCCCACGAAGGAAATGGACCAACAACAGCCTGGGCTCGACTTCCGCCGCTCTGTCACGACCGTTCACTTTCACGTGAATCAATTGCTTCTGAGCCATCGATTGATCCTCTTGAGTTCACCCTCTTCATTCTGTTGCACGACCGAGCGCACGCAGCAACGCGCGCCTGGTAAGTTCTTTTACCAAGCCCTTCTTGTATTCGGCTGGACCACGAAGATCTGAGCTAGGTTGGGCGTCTTCAGCAGCGAGTTGCGCGGCTTGTGTGACATTGGCTTCATTCACCGGCTTACCTAGCAAGAAAGCCTCGGCTTTGCCAGCCTTGATTGGCGTCGGCCCCACATTGGTCAATCCAATGCCCGCGCGTCGACAGATTCCCTGCTGGTCGACTGTGAGCTGCGCGGCTGCAGCTGCGGTCGCGAAGTCGCCGACCTTTCGTTCCAATTTGAAATAAGCTCCGCCACTCCGCGGTGGGGGTACGGGAATACGAATCTCGCTGATGATCTCATCATGCTGGAGGTCGGTCGTAAACAAGGTGACGAAGAAGCTATCGATAGGAATGACTCTTTCACCGCGTTGTCCGGTTGCGACAACTTCTGCCTGTAGCGCTACCATTGTCGCCGGATGATCGTTGGCGGGGTCACCATGCGCCAGATTCCCCGCCAAAGTTGCCTGATTCCGAATCTGAGGATCGGCGATCACGCGGCTGGTATCGAAGATAATCGGGTATTTTGATCGGATGAGCGAGGAGCTCTCCAATTCGGCCTCACGAGTAAGTCCGCCTATCTTGAGATAGCCGGAGTCCTCTTTGATATACGATAGGCCCGCAATACGGTTGATATCGATAAGATAGCCGGGACGGGCAATTCGCAACTTCATCATGGGGATAAGGCTCTGCCCGCCGCTCAAGATCTTGGCGTCATCTCCGTACTGTTGCAAAAAAGCGATGGCTTCGGGAATAGTTCTTGGCTGGAGATACTCAAACGCTGGTGGGATCAATCGCTTACCCCCTCATCCAGTGTCCTTGTGGACAATGACCTGACCCAGCGTGCATTGAACGGACAAAATCGTTATATGCCATTGAAACGACAAGGGTCAAATGCAAGGAGGTCTATCGTTTGAAAGGACCAAATTGCCGGTGGACTCACGATAGAGTAATGTCCGTGCCCGGATTCGGGGAAACCCCGATGGCAGTGTGAACCCGTCGTAGCCCAACACTAGGATGGGTGCGGTGATGTCTGTGGATCTACATCTGGACGCGTGCAGGTTGGAGCCACCTAGCAGGCTGCTGAAAAACTAGTCTGCGGCGAACGAACCGTGTATTCCTTGGGGTGCTCCGATTCGGGTGATACATCTTCTTGCGCCTCGCTTGTTGCTTCGGCGCGTTTTCCGCAGCCTGCTAGACGACGCAAAGGCGCTGGGTGAGAGATAAATCGCGCAAGGTTGACGCGCCTCTTTTCTGCAAGCCCCGGGTGGAAAGCGGCAAACGGCGTCGCCTGACTCACGACATAAGCTGTCACTCGTGCGTGCGATGATCTCGGCAAACGGAGCTGGCTATTGGGAAGTCCGCTCCGCTGTTCCGCCCTTTGGTTCAGCGATACGTGGCGCCTTACCTCGCCTTTTCGTTCTCTCAGAGATGATCTCCGCCAGAATGCTCACAGCGATTTCTTCGGCGCTTTCTGCCCCGATATCAAGCCCTGCGGGTACGCGCACCGCGGCCAGTCTCTCGGGACTCTCACCTTTTAGGCTCAGCCGCTGCAGCACTTCCTGGCCTCTTTTCTTATTCGCCACCAACGCAATGTACGCGCTGCCGACAGTCAAAGCTTGTTCCACAGCCTCTTCATCAAATCTCCCGCGGCTTGCTATGACTACAGACCTATCCGGGTTCGCAGGAAATCGGGAAAAGTCCAAGCTGTTCAGCAGACGAACCGGCTCCTCTATCTCGGAAGGCTGAAGCAGCGGATCCACGATCGTTACCGAGAAATGCAGAAGACTCGCCATCTTTGCGAGCGCAACTGCTACGGGCTCGCTGCCGACGAGCACTAGTTCCAGACGCGCTGGAGCTTCCGTGGCAAACGGCATCTCTCTCGGCTCTGAAGTTGCGGACTCAAGCAAGTCGGTCTCACTTCCCTTCTGATTGCGTTTACGCTCGAGCTTCTCGAGATCTGATTTGTTGTCGATATCGAGAAGAACTCCTATGTCATCCACTGCGATTGTGACGATGCCCTCCAGATGACTTCCAAAGATGGCACGGCAGCCCATGTCTCCTTTGAGAGCCATCACCTCGGAGAAGACGGAGCGGTCTAACAGTACGGGATTTCCGCGAAATCCTTTATAAGTTGGGATTACGATTTGAGCGCCGGAGGGGCTAGAAGACCGACGATACTGGTCGATGATGCGGTCCAGAGTTTCAGGCTGTACCAGAGGCTGGTCCCCCAAAACGATCAGAGCAGCGTTCATTTCCTCGCTCAAGGCAGAAATTCCTTCGCGAAGCGAACCCGCCATTCCTTCGCGATATGCTTCGTTGACGACAATCTTTATCTTTTCAGCGGAAAACTGTGACTTGATACTCTCTGCAGCGAAGCCAAGCACCAGCACAACCTCGTCCACATGAGCGGCGCTTACATTTTTCAAGGTTTGGCCCAAGAGTGTGTTGTTTCCAAAGCGGACCAGCTGTTTCGCTTCGCCCATCCGCGTGGACATACCGGCAGCCAGAATCACTGCGCCTATTCGGGAATCCTTCAATGCTTGCATCGGTTTCGACCCGCTCCGAGATAGTAAGGCGACATGATATACCTCCCGTACTCGCCTGGTTAATGCAGTGATCCGCGGCCCATCGGAGATATGCTTGGGTCGCTATTCAGAGGCGCAGACTTGAGAAGGTCCACAAACATGCTGTTGAATTTTTGATCGTCCAGATCGGTTTGCACGTGCACCGATTGCAAATCGATTTCGGGTTTGTTGTCCCGAGTCCAGCTCAAAGTGTCACCGTAGTTCGCTCCGCGATTTAGGTCTACGTCGATATAAAGCTGTTCTTCGTGAGTGATGATGGCAGGATCGAGCCACGCGGCCGCCGCAAGCTCATCCCACAGGTAATAGAATTCGTGGGTATATTTGGCAATGTATTGGGCAGCAGGATTCGGGGATTTCGCAATGTCCTCAAACATCTGCTTTGTAAACCGGGTTTTCACTGAGATATCTACTGTAGTCAGGTCGATGCGGGGCCAATGCGCCCGGAGTGTGATATGCGCTGCTTCCGGATCAAACCAGAAGTTGAACTCATGCCTCGGATGAGTGGCGAACTCCGGATCATCCGTTTTTGGAGCAAGGCTGCCTCCCATAATGACGACGCCTCGAGTAAGCTCGGCAAAGTTTGGGTCGATCGACAGTGCGAGTGCAATGTTCGTTAGCGGTCCCCCGGCGTAGATCGTAACTTCGTGAGGATGCCCACGTACCTGGCGAATCAGGAAATGTGCCGCATCCTCCTCGAGCGGTCGAGTCGCGGGTTGACCTTCGGCGAGCGGTGGCACTTCGTACGGTCGATGATAAGGCTGAGCACTGGTGTGCGCTGCGAGGTCTCCCCACGCACCATACCAAGGGAAGGTTCCCACGAGTGGCTTCTCCAGTGCAGACTCCTGCTCTGTGCGAACGAGCGGGAAGATCGCACCTGGGACGACGGGCACGTCCGTCCTATGGATGAGTTCGAGCATCCGAAGGGTGTGCTGGACCTCCTCCGGTTCCCAGGCGTTCCCACTGACCATCGTGATGCCGAGAACATGCGCTTGAGGCGATTGGAGCAGGAGCATCATGGCCATTTGATTTGATCCGCCTGGGCCAGAGCCATCCTGGTCTATCAAGATCAGACGTGGTACACCCGTAGCCGCAACGGCGCGGACGAGTGAAAAACATACAACAATGAAAAATGCGAATAGGACCATGCGCTTTTTCGGCATCCGCGAACTCATGGTATCAGCCCGGCAGGAGGCTGCTGGATCACGTCCATCCATCAACTGGCTCGGGCACGGTTCCGGCCGAGTCAACGCCGTCATCGGCTGGTCAGCCCAGGCTGCTCCGTCCCCTCGCGGTAGCAACCTACCGCTTGTGAAAATGGCGCGAAGGCTGAGAGACCGTGTCTCCTCGTTGAACGCTATGGAGCTCCGCTGGGGGGAACCGGAAGCGCCGTTTTGTACTTTACCTGCTTCAACGAAACACTCGAACGGATGTTGCCTACACCGGGAATCTTGGAAACCGCTGTAACGAATCTTTGGAATTCGTGGAGATCCGCCACGACGACGCGCAGCAGATAGTCCGAACTGCCCGTCATCAAGTAGCACTCCATGACCTCAGGGCGACCCGCAATGGCCTTCTCAAATGCATTCAGACTGGCCTCAATCTGTTTTTCGAGACGCACCTGGACAAAGACGCTTACTCCAAGACCAACCGACTCCGGATCTAGAAGCGTGACGTAGCGGCTGATGAAACCATCCCTTTCAAGTCTCTTTACGCGTGCCAGACATGGTGATGGAGATAGATTCACCTTCTCGGAGAGCTCCACGTTCGTAAGCCGCGCGTTCTCCTGCAAGGCTGTCAGTATCTTTCGATCAACGGTGTCAAGCTTAGGAAAATGCATTCGAAAGACCGTGAGAAGCTGCCCAGATTACGCCTACAAAGTACGCGCAAGGGTATCTCGCAAGAATATGCCGGGTCAATCGCTTCATAAAGCACAAAATGTTGCCCCCACGGGCAGAGAGGGAGCAGGGGCGAAGACGATTCGGTCAAAATTCATGCCGCTTTCGATGCCGCACAGCGCCACTCTGGACGACCAACCGTTGGGTTGGCCCACACAAAGAAAGGCTCCGGTCCGGGACGATGGGGCGAGCGCCGCATGTCCGCGCATTCTCAGAAGAAGCTTGATAAGGAGGGCCTGCTTGGTTCCGCGACTATTTCGGGCTGCCGCTCACTGACGAGGATGCGATCCAGGCACGTTTCTATCGCCCCACTTCAGACAGGCCGGAAATGCGTTTTCGGTTAGAGCGGCGACAAGCGCTGGGCAGGTTTTTGTCGATAGGCTTCAAGAATTCAGTTTCGCTCCTCCTTGCTATCCGAGCTACAAAGCTCCTGACTTCTGCCTTGGTGGGACTAAAGAATACCTCCCACTGAACACGCCAGCATTAGCTGGACGCACACCCAGCGTGCGAATTTCTCGAACTGGGCTTTCCTGTCTGCTCCCTGCCAAGGGTTATCAGACTTTCGGCCTTCGCCTTGACGTATTTGCTCCTTCTCAGGTCCCGGGAACTAATGGGTGCTTTTGTCATTACCACCCCTGCCTCCCTGACGTGACGGGAGAGATGCTCACAGCTTCCCTCGCAACGATCAATGCAGCAGCCCGGCAACTTATCGAAGCGATCGGGGAGCCGACGGCAGACGCAGAACTCCAGGAAGCAGCTTTGGCTGCCGCCTGATTAGCGACTACAATTACGGATAAAGTCGCATCCGCTTCCTCGCGCGCTCTCTCTTCCCTTTCCCAATCGGGTTTACCCCATGAACGCGAGACGCTGCGAGGCGATCTATTGTTTTTGTGAGCGCTATTCTCAGAACCTCTTGAGAATAGTGGCCCCGTCAACTATCGACCGCCTGCACGCGCACGCAAATGACCGTCTAACTTGAAAGCACACCACGATCTCGTCGGTTTTCCGAATCGTGGTCTAATCACTTTCTTGACCATCGAGCCACTCTCGGACCGATGTCCACAGGGCTATCAATCGTCGATCGATTGATCGACCCGTTTCACTGACAATCGTTGTGAAGGACGCTAGGAGCGGCTGGCCCTTCGATGCAGGGGATCGCGCTCAGATACTCGTAGACAGCTCGGATGTCATGTTCACTCATGTCCTGGAACGTATGCCAAGGCATAACTTGCAGGAGATTGCCATCGAACGGCGGCGGAAGGCAGTTGGTGGTCACGGTTGGGGAACAAGGCGGATGCAGGTGATCCAGGTCTACCCCTGTCTTCATAACTTGAAGAAACTCAGAGAACGGCCGTCCACCGACGGGAAGGCCGGTCTTGTTCGGAGTCAAGTTGCGAGAGATGATGTGTGGAGAGGCGGGCGTAGGGAGTAAGGCTCCGAAATCTTGGCCACCACCAAGATAGGTCGTGACATTGATCTTCTTTGGCTGGCCGAAGAAGGGGTTCCCGCCAGGTGCAAACTGGGTTTGCGAACCAGCATCGTGACAATCATTGCAGGAGTCCACTGCATTGACCAGATAGCTGCCCAATCCCACAAGAGCTCGATCTTTCCTCTCCAAATTCAACGGAACTGGCGCAATTTCGAAACCGCGCTGAATTCTCGAATCCGTATCATCGCTACCATTCTGCGCTTGTAAGCGTGGAGACTTGAGTAACACTCCAGCAGTGACGATCGCGACGATCGCCGTGACCACTATCACCGATATCACAGGTCTATTTCCCCTCATTGTGTCCTCTTTCTGATGCTGTTCTTGGTTTGGAGCACAGACCTGGAGTCAGCTCTCGGTCTGTGCTCCGGGTCATTTCTAAAATGGCCGATTAAGCAGATTGCGCTCACGGATGATCGGCGACGGAGGAGTGACGCGCTATTGGTCGCCGCGGAAGAAGTAGTAGTCGGCTGTGTACGGCGCGAGCGTTTGCTTACCCACATCGCTGAACACGGAGCAACCGGTAGCGGGGGCAGATCCGCCTTGGGTGTTCAAACGTTGGATGAACCTGGTTTGGGTCAAGAAGTTACCGCCAGCTAGTCCCTCTTCCGACCCGATTGATTGCAATAAGAGGCAGGCAATCGCGCCCGCATTCGGGCAACTCGGGTCGGAGCCAGCGGGAATCGATTGCAGCACTTTTCCCCACACCTTGCTGCTGTCGAAGGAACTCTGCCAGGTTGGGCTGCCAAAGGGTGGCGGGGTTGGGACGAACTGGTTGGGGTTGGTATCGGGACTAAGGAAGTGTGTGACCACCTCCACGTACCGCCCGAAGACTGTTACAAAAAGCGTGGCTTCGGGACGAGCGGCGTCGATGGTCCAGGAAGCGGTAGAAGCGCCAGGGCTCGTGGGCAGGCAAACATAGCCTTGGGTCCCCACCGCGTGACCCAACAAAAATGCAGAGTTCCCCGCTGCTGGCGTGAGCGCGCTAGGAGTGATTGGAGGCGTGATTTTCTGCGCTCCTGCGGGGGGGAACGTGCCGAACGCACATCCGAGCACGAGAATGGCTACGAACAGGCTACGAACTCGCGTAGTCTTTCTTGTCAGACGCCTAAGGTTAACGCTCATTGGTTCTCCAGTTCTCTGGTGATTGTTTCGGTTGAGATTGTTGAGCCACACAGATTGCCAGAAGGCTGTTCGCCGCACTATTGGGTCCGGGTCAAAGGGCCCTTCGCCTCCCGCCGAAGCGTAAGTTACGGCCAAGATGCGCTTACTTATGCAACCCGAATGCCAGTCGCAAGTAATTGAAAAGGTGGCCGAAGTAGGCTGATTTGTTATCGGGGTTTTCGCGGAATTCGCGGAACTCAGGGAAATGTCGTGTTTAGCAGCGTTTGAAGGGACTCTTGCGGATCTGTAAGTGCGCCAGGTTATACTGCGAAGTATCTCAAGTTCGAAGCCGCCGGCAACAATAGACGTTTTGGCTGAAGCCCGAGTCGGATGATGGCACCAAACCTTGCCAATCATTATGTTCCGCGCTCCGCACAGTTTGCTTTGAAATACCAGTTTTACAGGAGCTGAGGCTATCGGCCTACTCTCCTCACCTTGTTCAAGTTGCGCCACCCAGTGGACGGGTTCTCCCCTATCAAACTTCCTGCTCGTCTTCCATCTATGGCATCGTCGGCGTCCCCTCGGTCCCATCTGTAGCCAGGAAGCCGTCTTACGGGTTTTCAATCTGCCGGGTTGGGCAAGAATGTTGGCCCGGTGTCGGCGCGGGAGGAACTATCCGCAAAGCTGTCAACCAGGATTGCGCCGTCTACCCAAAAGGAATACAAAAGTTCCATGACGAAGCAAATCCGGTTTCTTTCTTTGCCCTATCAAGGTCTGTGATATGGGCGGAAAATCCTTCATGTTCATCAAGAGAGGAAAGTGAATGGCAAAGATCGTTTCAGTTGAGGCGCGCACCGTACATGTTCCGCTGGAGCGGCCGACGGCGTTTGCGCGCCGGCAAGTGACGCGTCGTGACTACAGTCTGGTGAAGATCCGTACCGATGACGGAATAGAAGGCATTGGCCATTGCTATGCGGGACACTCCGGCGGGAATGTAGTGACGCTGGCTGTTCGCGAAATGCTGGCACCGATGCTGATCGGTGCTGACCCGACAGCGACGGAATTGCTTTGGAAGAACATGTATCAGGAGGTGTTGCTGCATGGCCGTGCCGGCTCCGTTATGCGGGCACTCAGCATCCTGGACACCGCTTTGTGGGATCGGAACGCCAGAGCGGCGAACCTGCCCCTTTACAAATATCTCGGAGCGGCTTACGAGGATACCGTTCCGGCCTACGCGAGCGGCGGCTATTACCTGGAGGGTAAGACTCCGGAGCACCTTGGCGAGGAATTGGCGAGCTATGTGGCGCTGGGCCTGAGCGCCGTCAAGATGAAGGTCGGACGTGGCGACGTCAAATCGGAGGAAGCAAGGATCGCAGCAGCGCGTAAGGCGATCGGGCCGGACGTACTGCTGATGCTGGATGCGAACAATGCCTGGTCCGATGTGCCGACCGCCTTGCGTTTTATGGATCATTTCGCGCCGTACGATCCGTATTGGATTGAAGAGCCGTTCAGCCCCGATCAGATCGAGAATCACGCGAAACTGGCGGCGGCAATCAGCATTCCAGTGGCAACTGGTGAAATCGAGGCCGGCCGTTGGCGGTTTAAGGAATTGTTGGACAAACAGGCCGCGTCCATCCTGCAACCGGACGCCTTGGTCTGCGGTGGGATTAGCGAATTCCGGCGTATCGCCGCTCTGGCAGATTCCTATGGTGTCACTCTTTGCCCTCACTGGTTCCATGAATTGCATGCACATCTCGTGGCGGCTTCCCCGAACGGCCAGTTCGTCGAGTTCTTCCCAGACGGCAAAGTTTTCAATTTCCGAAAGATTATCGACCGGCAGCTCCAGGTGCGTAATGGCGGGCTTGCGCTGCCGAGCGAGCCTGGTCTCGGCTATCAGTTTGACGAGAAGGCAATCGCGAGCTTCAAGTCGGACGCTTGGCAGTAGCTCCTCCATCGCGAATGGAAAATGCTGCGATATGATCGGCGTAAACGAGACAACTCATGGATCTTGGACTACAGGATAAAACGGCTTTGGTGTTAGGCGGCGGTGGCGGCTTAGGCCGGGCGATTTGCACAGCTTTGGCAGGGGAAGGCGCGAACGTAGCGATCGCCGATATCGAACCCAATGCCATTGCAGGAACCGAGGCTGCGCTTTCAGTCATCGGCGGCAAAAGCATCGCTCTCGTGTGGGATCTTTCTGATCTTTCGCAAATCGATACGCAAGTCTCAACAGTAGAAGACGAGCTTGGCCCGGTAGATGTTCTGGTGAATATCACCGGCGGACCGCCACCGACGCCGGCCGGTGGCCAGGACCCGGCACTGTGGTCCAAACATTTTCAGGCGATGGTGCTCTCGGTAATCGCCATTACTGATCGCGTGCTGCCAAACATGAGAACACGGCATTGGGGCCGGGTGATCACCAGCACCTCCTCCGGAGTTGTGGCGCCGATTCCCAACCTCGGCATTTCCAATGCGCTACGCCTCTCGTTAGTTGGGTGGTCAAAAACACTGGCGAGGGAAGTCGCCAAAGACGGCATTACCTCCAATATCATTGTTCCGGGGCGTATCGCAACTGACCGGATTAAGTTCCTCGACAAGGCAAAAGCCACGCGAGAAGGACGCAGCGTGGAGGATGTCTCGGCCGAGAGTACGGGCAGCATTCCTCTGGGGCGCTATGGAAGGCCAGAAGAATATGCCGATGTGGTGGCGTTTCTCGCCAGTGAGCGTGCCGGTTATCTTACCGGCTCCGTAGTCCGCGTGGATGGCGGCTTGATCGCCGGCATCTAGGGCGAATCCGCGAAGCTCGAGACCGGAACGCTAGGGGACGCAGGAAATGGGACTAGACGAAAAAACGATTGAAACGCTCTCCGAGATAGCAACAGCAACGATCACTACGGTTTTGCTGAAAAAAGGGCTTCGCAACGTCTGGCTGCGGGGCACGAAGCCGCTACGCTCGGGTCAGAAGCGGCTCGTGGGGCCGGCTTTTACGTTGCGATTTGTGCCGGCGCGTGAAGATCTGGCAACGCCGGAATCCTGGAGCTCACCGATCTCGACACGCGCCGCGATCGAAGCTATGCCGCCTGGGTGTATCGCGGTGGTAGATGCGATGGGCATTACGGATGCCGGTATTTTCGGAGACATTCTCTGCCAGCGCATGAAGATGCGCGGTGTCGCAGGTCTGGTCACCGATGGAGTGGTCCGTGACGTAGCCGGCGTGCTCCGGACCGATTTGCCGGTATGGTGCATGGGCGCCGCGGCGCCGCCCTCCGTTGCTGGCCTTACATTTGTGAATTGGCAAGAGCCAATTGGCTGCGGCGGCGTGGCAGTGTTTCCGGATGATGTGATCGTCGTTGATGACGATGGCGCGGTCGTAATCCCGAAAGCGCTGCTCAACGATGTTGTGGAAGCCGCAGTCGAGCAGGAGCAACTGGAGGCGTGGATCTTTGGCGAGGTACAAGCAGGCGCCTCTTTGCCGGGTCTCTATCCACCAAACGCGGAGCAGAAAAGCCGATATCAGGCGTTCCGTTCCGGTTCTGTCAAGACTGCGAAGTAGGCGGGGGGCCTTGGGTGCTGGCTTGCCGGCAGCTGAGCTCTTTGCCCTGTCTGTCTTCTTAATTGGGCTCCTATTGAAGGCTGCATGGTTGCCCTCAAGCGGGGCAACGCGATTGTGATCGCGGGCTATCGCCGATCCGATGCCACGCCGAGTACGTTGCGCCGTCGATCCTCTTACCGTGCGCCCAACGCATGGCGACAAGCTTGATTAAGATTGAAAGCCACCTCGCACCGTCGCTTCGCGTGAGCCATCGCTGCACTCTTTTCCTGTCACCGATCCGACAGCTACCTTCTGATCCGGTGCATCGCAATTCCGACGATGCGGCGTTTTTTGATTCATGCGTAAACTGGTGAGGGCTAATCTGGCTCGACTCGGTTCGCCCTAGCAGGCTGCTGAAAAACTAGTCTGCGGCGAACCAACCGTCTATTCCTTGGGGTGCTCCGATTCTAGTGATACATCTTCTTGCGCCTCGCTTGTTGCTTCGACGCGTTTTTCTGAAGCCTGCTAGTCGGCGGCGGAGAGCAGATCAATCGCCCACGAATCCGGCGCCAGCTGCGATGTTCGACTGGTGGTTAGAATGGACAACGCCCGAAATCGGGGGAGAAATGTCACAAGCAAGCTACCGCGCGCCGACTATAACAACTGTGGATGCGAATGCTTCGCTGTATCACAAGATCGCCTGGCGGTTAATGCCGATTCTGTTTGTCGGTTACATCATCGCCTATCTTGACCGAGTGAATGTCGGGTTTGCCAAGCTGCAGATGATGGGCGATCTGAGATTCAGTGACAGCGTCTATGGATTCGGCGCCGGCATCTTCTTTGTTGGGTACTTTCTCTTCGAGGTTCCAAGCAACATCATCCTTCACAAGATGGGCGCGCGCGTCTGGCTGTGCCGCGTGCTCGTTACTTGGGGGATTGTTTCGGGCTGCACCGCTTTGGTTCGCAACTCGTGGGAGTTCTACACCATACGTTTTCTGCTCGGCGTAGCCGAAGCCGGGTTTTTCCCGGGAATGGTTCTGTATCTTACATATTGGTTTCCATCGCATCGGCGGGCCAAGATGGTGGCAATCATGATGGCTGGAAACCCGGTTTCGGGGATCATCGGCGGTCCAATCTCCGGCTACATTCTGCAGCGATTTGCAGGCGTGTTGGGGATTGCTGGATGGCAATGGCTTTTCATTCTGGAAGCCATCCCTGCGGTAATTTTCGGCTTGATCATCCTGATTTACCTCGACAGCCGGGTGGAAGACGCGAACTGGCTGTCGCACGATGAGAAAGCTGCTCTCAGTGCCGAGATTCATGAGGAAGCACGGGTAAAGACACACCACACAATCCGTTCAGTGTTCACGAGTCCGCGAGTATGGCTGATGTGTGCAATTCTATGGGGCATCGTCATGGGATCGTATGCGATCGGCTTCTGGCAACCGACGATCCTCCGCGAGACGGGGGTCAAAAATCCTTTCGACATAGGATTGCTGACCATGGTGCCTTATACTCTCGCTTTGATTTCGATGATCCTCGTCGGCCGCCACGCCGATAAGCTGCGGGAACGCCGCTGGCACGTGGTTGTACCCAATGTCGTGGCGGCCCTGGGGTTTATTTTGTGCACGCAGGCGGGCGGCAGCACGACGGTTGCAATGATGGGTCTGACGATGGCCCTGGTCGGAGTGGTTACAGCTTTGCCAATGTTCTGGGCGTTGCCGACGTCTTTCCTTGGCGGCGGCGCCGCGGCCGCTGGGATCGCGCTGATCAATAGCACCGGCAATCTTGCGGGCTTTGTCAGTCCCACCATTATCGGTTTTTTGAAGACCTATACCGGCACACTGAATTCGGGATTATTTCTAGTTTCCGGATGCCTGACAGGGTCGGCAATTCTGATCCTCACCCTGGTGCCGGCGAAGATGGCCAATCGTTGATCGTGAGACGGAGCAGATCCCGAACGTGACCAAGAAAGCTTGTCTGTTCCTAACGGCACGGACCGCTGAAGAGCCTTAAGTCGTCGTGACGACCTATGCTGACTGTTGCGTTCCAATGCGGATTCGCATTGCGCCTATAGATTCGGGCTGCGGTCAGCCCACACGAAGCTATTCCAAGACTCCAGACCCGAGCGACCTGGTTTCCATTCCGAACGAGATATGGTTTAAACATATTGGAAGCTGCACGTTTAAAGACAGCGGGTTTGCATGGTGCGATCATGAGCGCTCCCGGTGGAACGGTACAGCCGCATGAACGATTCGAGGGAGCGAGAGATGTCGAAAGGCTTACGCAAAGGGTTGACCAGTTATGGAGACGCCGGTTTTTCGTTGTTCCTGCGCAAGGCGTTCATCAAGGCCAGCGGCTATTCCGACGATGCGCTTGAACGTCCAATTATCGGTGTAACCAATACATTCAGTGACTACAATCCATGCCACGGGAATGTTCCAGACCTGATTGAGAGCGTGAAGCGGGGCGTCATGCTTGCGGGCGGTCTGCCAATGGTGTTTCCCACCATCTCGATCGGCGAGAGTTTCGCTCATCCCACCTCGATGTTCCTGCGCAATCTGATGGCAATGGATACCGAGGAAATGATCCGCTCACAGCCGATGGACGCGGTGGTGGTGATCGGCGGCTGCGACAAGACTCTCCCTGCCCAGGTCATGGCCGCAGCCAGCACAGATCTGCCGACGGTCGTGCTACCGACAGGACCGATGGTGGTGGGCCATCATAAGGGTGAAGTGCTTGGGGCTTGCACGGACTGCCGCCGGTTTTGGGCACAACATCGCGCCGGAAAGATCGACGAAGCCGAAATCGAGCTGATCAGCGGCCGGCTCGCCCCGTCAATCGGCACCTGCATGGTGATGGGCACGGCCAGCACCATGGCCTGCATTGTCGAAGCGCTAGGGCTGGCGTTACCGATGAGCGCCGCAGCACCAGCGACCCATGCGGACCGCCGCCGCATTGCCGAGACGAGTGGCCAGCGCGCAGTTGAGATGGCGATTTCCGGCACGCCGAAGCCCCGCCAGTTGATCACGGATGGCTCTGTGCGCAATGCGATGATCGTCCTCCAGGCAATCGGCGGATCAAGTAATGGGTTGATTCATCTCACAGCGATCGCCGGCCGAGCCGGAGTGAAAATCGATCTGGATGCCTTCGACAAACTGGGGCGCGAAGTCCCAGTGCTTCTCAACCTAAAACCGTCCGGCGCTCATTACATGGAGCACTTCCATTATGCGGGCGGCTTACCCGCTCTCATGCGTGAGCTCACCGCGTTCCTCGATCTCGACGCGCTGAGTGTGTCGGGCGGCACGATCCGCGATGCTATCACTAAGGCGGAAAAGGTACCAGGGCAAGATGTGATCCGCAGTTTGGCCGCACCTTTGAAGAAAGAAGGAGCGATGGCGGTGCTGCACGGGAATCTGGCGCCGCAGGGCGCGGTTATCAAACAATCGGCAGCTTCCCCGAACCTGATGCGCCATACCGGTCGTGCGGTAGTTTTCGACTCCGTAGAAGATATGACGACACGCATCGATCTGCCGGATTTGGATGTGAACGCCGACGATGTTCTGGTCTTGCGCAACGCCGGGCCGAAGGGCGCGCCAGGTATGCCTGAGGCGGGGTATCTACCGATCCCTATGAAGTTGGCCCGCGAGGGTGTGAAAGATATGGTCCGCATTTCGGATGCGCGGATGAGCGGCACCGCCTTTGGTACGATCGTGTTGCATATCACGCCTGAATCCGCTATGGGTGGCCCGCTCGCGATTGTTCAAACCGGCGACAGGATTATGCTCGAAGTGGAAGCACGCCGCATTGAATTGCTGATCGACGACGCGGAACTCAAAAGCCGCCTCGCTGCTTGGAAGGAACTGCCACCGCATCGCGAGATGGCAACACGCGGT
This sequence comes from Acidobacteriaceae bacterium, assembly GCA_036500845.1. Taxonomy (GTDB): domain Bacteria; phylum Acidobacteriota; class Terriglobia; order Terriglobales; family Acidobacteriaceae; genus PALSA-350. The sequence goes on along the minus strand of DASYBJ010000009.1, from coordinate 3,502 downwards.
TACGCCAAACTTTTCGAGCGCAGCGTCTTGCAGGCGGACCAGGGTTGCGATTTCGATTTCCTATTGCGGGAAGGCGGCAGCGAGACAAATTCCTGAACCAACCAATATGCAAATGTCGATGTCCCACATAATCCTCGAAGCAGTTCGCGACCCGAACAGGATCGACCGATGAAGCTCGACCATACCGCAAAAGGCGTTTATGCGATCGCGCCAACTCCATTTACACCCGATGGCGCGGTTGATAGTGAGTCGGTCGATCGCATGACCGATTTTTATCTCTCCTGCGGCGTTACGGGTCTGACCGTTCTGGGCATCATGGGCGAGGCGCCGAAGCTCGACCCTGCTGAGGCATTGGCGATTTCCAACCAAGTCGTCCACCGGGCAAAGGTACCAGTGATCGTCGGCGTGTCTGCGCCAGGCTTTGCTGCAATGCGGTCCCTCGCCCGCGGAGTTATGGATGGCGGCGCCGCGGGGGTGATGATCGCACCACCCCCTGCGCTGCGCACCGATGATCAGATCATTCACTATTACGCGCAAGCTGTAACAGCGATTGGGAATGATATCCCATTTGTCATTCAAGACTACCCGCTGTTGCTGACAGTGATTATGACGCCGAGAGTCATTCGGCAGATTGTGATGGATAACCCGTCCTGCGTGATGTTGAAGCATGAAGATTGGCCGGGCCTGGAAAAAATTTCGACATTGCGCGCCTACCAACGTGACGGATCACTCCGGCCGCTTTCGATTCTTACCGGTAATGGCGGCTTGTTTCTGGATTTTGAAATGGAGCGTGGTGCGGATGGCGCGATGACCGGCTACGCCTTTCCCGACATGCTGGTCGAAGTCGTGAAGCATGCGGAAGCAGGGCAGCGTGACGCCGCGCATGATCTCTTCGACGCGCACCTTCCACTCATCCGTTACGAACAGCAGCAAGGCATCGGCTTAGCCGTACGAAAGTATGTTCTGCAGAAGCGCGGCGCAATCGCATATGATGCGCAGCGCGTCCCGGGCAGCGCGCTCAGCGCAGCGGCGCGAGCCGAGGTCGATTATTTGTTGAGCCGGGTTGCTTGCCATGATCCGCGTGCGAATGTTGCTTCCCATTCGGCCAGAGACCTCTGACATCGTTGCGATGAAGGTTGGCCAGGACACAGGCCGCGATACGGATCGGCCGCCCGTAATATTATGCCCGGAGATGGATCGTGGCGATTACCTGCCGCGTAGCTTACGACGGCTATCGCAAACACAACAATTATTTCGTCAGCGAGACCTGGATGGTTAGCGTGTGAGTAGTGACGCCTGAAGTAGCTGTAACCACGGCGTTGTAGCTGCCGAGCGCGCTCGACGTGCTACTCGAGGGGCTCACACCGCAACCGATGGCGACGCTCAGCAGAACCGCTGCGGTCAAGATTGCAACCGCCACTCGACGTTGCAGTCGCCGGCGCTGCCAGAACAAGCAGATGCTGCACAGCCCACTAGGGAAGATGAAGAATGCCTCCACCGGAGGAGCATGCCAGCTCTCTCCCGACGTTCGGGCTGCAGCGGTCGACCCTCCAGGTAGTCCGATCGTAAGTTTGGCAGATTGTGCCGTGTTGGCGCCGTCCGTTGTGATACTCGCCGGCTGGAACGAGCAGGTAGCGCCCTGTGGAAGGCCTGTACACGCGAAAGCAACGGATCCGGTAAGACCGCCGGAAGGGAGCAGTGAGAGCGTCACCTGGGTGCTCTGGCCTGGGGTGAGTGATAACACTGTAGGGTTCGCAGAAAGGGCGAAGTCCGGACCGCTAGTTACGCTCTGCAACAACGGAGTGGAGATGCTTGCTTTGTTGTTTGCATCTCCTGCATATGCAGCAGTGAGGCTATGCGATCCGCCAGATAACTGAGCCGTATAGTTCCCAGTGCCTGTCGTATCGACAGGCACTGTATTCAGAGGTGTCGAACCATCCAGAAATTGAAGACTGCCGGTAACCGCACCTCCGTTGATCGATGTCACAGTTGCCGACAACGTGACCGCACCAGAGGTTGCCGCATTGACAGCCTTCAATGCCGTCGTGGTTGTGGCCTGCGTAACGGTCAGTAATACCGTAGCGGTTTCCGATGACCCGCCCTGCGCACCCGTCGGCGAGAAGCTCACAGAAATGGTCTTCTGGCCCACCCCGAGTATCGTCCCAGCGGCAGGCGTGTAGGTAAATGTTCCGGGGACACTGGAGGTTGCGTTTAATTGCGCAGAACCTAGTGGGGTCCCGTACACGATTGGAGCGGGTACCGGCCAATTGAGGTCTGTGCTTGTGGTTGTCCCGGTGATGGTTAGAGTCCCCGGTGTAACGCTGAGGATGTAATTCGCGGAAGCCAATTGGCTTCCCAGCGATGCAGTGATCGGGTACGTTCCGGGCGCAGAGCTTTGCGTTGCAGCCGTCGTGTACGTCAATTGGGTGGAAGCAGCCGAATCGCCGTTCACCAACCCTGTCACGCTGCCGGTAAACATAGGATTGGGCTGGTTGGATGCGCGGCTCGCGTTCTGCACCACGACTGCCAATGGAGCGCGGCCCACGACAAAAGATTGTGTCGAAGACGCAGCCGTATAGTCTTTGCTGGCCGACTGGCCGGCGGTGACGGTGACCTTGCCTGCGCCGGTCAGCTGGAGCTGATTATTACCCAGGGTAGCAGGGCCGCTCACGGTGTAGGTTACAGGTTGGCCGGAAGTTGCTGTGGCAGTGAGCGCAACCGGAGGGTTGCCGTACGTTTGTGGTGCTATCTGGGGGAAGGTGATGGTGTTCGTTACTCCCACAATCGTCAGCGTTCCGTAGTTCAATGTCGCGTTGTAGTTACTCAGCCGATTGTTGGGGTCTGCAAGTACGGGCGTGATTGCATACGGACCACTTGGGTAGGTGCCGGCGCCGGTGGTTGCGGTAGCCTGCGATACATAGGTAGCCGTAATTCCGTCACCATTGACCACTCCCGTCACGCTGCCGGTAAAGGCCGGGTTCGCAGCCCCATAGGCCCGGCTTGCAGGCGATGCCGTGGCCACGAGTTGGGTTTGCTTGATCACCAATGTCGCTTGAAGGTTTTGGCTCGCGTAATTGCTGTCGCCTCCATAGTTGAAATTGAGGGAATGTGTGATTGCGGACAGACCAGACGGAATAGTGAAGCTTGCTGTCCCGCCATTGAGAGATGTGGTTTGGGGCGTCTGATTGTCGACAATCAAGCTCAGCGTTCCAGTAGGAGCGGCAAATCCTGTGCCACTCAATCCGGAGAGGTCCATGGTTACAGGAAGTGCAGCGCCGTAGATCCCCGTCATCGGCGCACCAGGGACGGACATGGTTACAGTTGCCTTTTGGACCGCCAACGATACGGTTGCGTCTGCCGCGGCATAGCTGGAACTCGCAATCAGGTGGATTGCGATCGCGTGCGAACCGCCGTTCAACAGGCCGACAGGAATTTGATATTGGTTGCTGCCCAGGGAAGTTACGGTAAGGCTTTGTGTTCCATCCAATTGAGCATTGAAAGA
>DASYBJ010000008.1:0-5628 GCA_036500845.1 Acidobacteriaceae bacterium | reverse complement strand
AACATCTCGTTGGAGATTGAGAGTAAGCAAGCTGTTTAAAGTGAGGGCGACAACTACACAAGCACCACCCTTCAATAAGAGCTGCCAAGGGCGGAGTAAAAGCGTTGAGGACGAACGGATTTGCAGCGTCAAAAAAAGGATCGCGATTCCTCACGCTTAAACAAGCGTCCGAAGCTCTTGTCCCCAACTGGGATCTCGATCACTTTATGATGCCGAGTTCCGTCAGTACAAAAGCGTAGTTGCGATCCCGTTCTCGTATCCGGTCGTAGCGTCCGCTCGCCCCGCCGTGCCCTCCATGGAGGTTGACGAAGAATACGAGCGGGTTCTTGTCAGTCTTCAATGCTCTTAACTTGGCTACATATTTCGACGGTTCCCAGTAGCCTACTTGCGAATCATAGAGCGACGTTTGGACGAGCATAGCCGGATAATGCTTTGCCGAGACGTTGTCATACGGCGAGTACGTCAGCATGTAATCAAACGCCTCCTTCTGATTCGGATTCCCCCACTCCTCATATTCACCGACTGTCAGCGGTATGGTTGAGTCCAGCATAGTATTCATCACGTCCACAAATGGCACCTCGCACAACACAACCTTGAATAGGTCAGGGCGCATGTTCGTCACCGCCCCCATCAAAAGTCCGCCGGCGCTCTTGCCCTCGATCCCGACCTCGCCACGTTTTCCATAGCCTTGCGCCAAAAGGCCTTCCGTTGAGTCGATGAAGTCAGTGAAAGTATTACGCTTGTTCATCAATTTCCCGCTATCGTGCCACGCCTCTCCGAGCTCTCCGCCGCCCCGGACATGTGCAACAGCGACGATCACACCCCGGTCCAGGAGCGAAATGTCATTCACTGAGAAATCGTCGTCCACGTTCACGCCATACGATCCGTAACCGTAAATGAACAGCGGATTCTCGCCGCGTTTGAATTTGTCTTTGCGATACACCACAGTAACCGGTATCTGTGTACTGTCTTTTGCTGGCACCAGTACACGCTCTACGGCGTATTGAGACTTGTCGTATCCAGGCACGTCCTCCTGCTTCAACAAACGTGAGGTTCCTGTCGGCGTGTCGTACGCGAAAATCGAATATGGCGTAAGCGGCGATGAATAGGAGTAGCGAAAGTTAGGGGTATCGAATTCTTCGTTGGAAGCGGAGGAAGCGTTATAAGCGGGCTCTGGAAATTCAATGGATTGGGATGTGTGGGTCTTGAGACTAACGATCCGCAGGGTTTCGAACCCATTGACCCTTTCCGCCGTCACATAAAAATCCTTGAAAACTTCGACATCCTGGATCGGGATATTCTCGCGTGCGGCAATGAGCTCCTTCCAATGTTGCTTATCGGGGTTCGCGACGGGGGCGGTCACCACGCGGAAACTCCGGCTCGTATCATTTACGCGTATATAGAAAAAGTCGTTGCCCTCGTCGACGTAGTACTGAACCCCTTCCGCCCTTGGCTGGATTACTCTCCAGTGAAAGTTCGGAAGACTTGCGGGAATGAATCGCACCTCGGAGGTACTGTGACTCCCTGAAATTACCTCGATATATTTGCCATCCCGTGTACGATCCAACCCGACGACATATCGCTCATCTTTTTCATGATAGACAACCAGATCAGTCTTGGAACTCGCGCCGATTGCGTGCTGGTAGACCTTGTCGGCTCGCTTCGTGAGGGGATCTTCGGTGGTGTAGAACAGAGTCTTGTTGTCCGCTGCCCAAGTCACGGCATCTACACGCAGGGCGGTATCCTTCCTCAGGCGCCCGGTACGCAGATCTTTGATATGGAGCTTGAATTGGCGGAAGCCAACATTATCTGTGGTATAAGCCAATAGATTTGAATCATCGCTTACTTCGAACGAACCGAGTGACATAAATTTCTCACTCCTCGCCAGCTCGTTCACATCGAGCAGCACTTCTTCAGGTGCGTCAAGGCTCCCCTTTTTGCGGCATAAAATTGTGTACTGTTTTCCGTTTTCGGTCCTTCTGTAGTACCAGTAGCCATGTTTGCGATACGGCACTGACATGTCGTCCTGCTTAATATGACGGACCGTTTCCTGGTAGAGTCGCTCTGCCAACGGCTTCTGGTCGGCTGTCAGTTGCTCTGCGTATGCGTTCTCAGCCTCCAGATAGGACAGAACCTCTAGATTGTTTTTCTTTCGCAGCCAACCATAGTCGTCGACAAGCGAGACCCCGTTAACCTCTTTCACAACACGTATCTTGTTTGCGGTCGGAGGGGCTGATGGAGCAAGGCTTTGGGCAGATGAGCCTGTTGAAAGTAGGGCCAGTACGACGACGAAAGGTAGAAGCCTCATTTGGTATGAGACGGACGGGCGAGCAGCTCGGTTACATCGATCAATGCAATGGATGGGGCATTCAGGAGCTCAAGCAAAGTAGGTGACTCGCGATTGCAACACAGCCTCGCATGGTCATTCACGTCTCCTAAGCTCTGTGCGCCACACACCTCTCACAGCCTGCTATGCCATTACTCTCTTCGACCTCAACTATTCCAGATAATCAGGACGATCTGATCCGTTATTACATGCCGAGTGAAACCGCTTAGCCATCATCCGGCATCGTCGCGGAGCCGCTAATCGTCTTGGATTTGCCCTGCAGCTCTGCGATATGCGATAGCCGGACATAATGCTTGGATTCAAGGGGACACCGGACGCACGTCTGTTGAGATTTGTTTCCTCAGAAGTAAAGGTACCCATGGACAAATGGGTCGAGTATGGGCGGCAACGAGCAGAAATACGCCGGGAACACTCGCGACAGCCTCAATCCGTCTTCGATTTCCAGCCTTTTCCAATGTTGCACTACGGGAATGCAATACAAAGTCTTGATGAGGTTTCTCACAGCTGAATTGCCTTTCAGCACGTAGCTGTGGACGGGTGTCCATCTCCGGTTACAGACGCGAACCGGGGTTCCCAAGAACGATCTGGAGGATGTCTTCAGTCAGTGGTATCCCCGGTTCCGAGATCATGCCGCATGACCACCGACTTTTTGATGCTCCCGTCAAGCTCTCCAGCGCTTGAGGAACGCGGTGATGGCTTCCGGGCTAGTATGCTCAAATTCCTTCTCGCGCTCGGAGTAGAGGAGTTTGCCGTTGGCGCCCAACACGGCAAGAGCCGGTACACCCTTGCCGACCGGTACATGGTACTTGTTCGCGAGGCTCAGGTTGTGGTCGAGGTGGCCGATGTCGACATGAACCACGATGTAGTACTTGGCTAGGAGTTCGGCATTGGGCGCCCGATGGTAGTAGAAGTCCAGCACCTGGCAGTCCCCACACCAGTTCGCGCCAAAATCAAGAAGTATTCGTTTCTGGCCGTGACGGGCGATTTTCTCGGCGGCCTCAATGTCGGCAGCAGCGTTAGCACTTTCGGAGTACAGACTCTTTTTCACGTGAAAGGCGGACTGAGCCACGGCTGACGGTAAAACCTCTTTGATGCACAGAAAGGTCATCACAAGAACAGACTTAAGGAGAGTACTGCGAACATTCGAGGCCATGACAGCTAGAACCTTTCTTTGAGTTTTGTACGCGACATTTGGGTGAGACGCACTCCGACGCCTGCCGGCGTTCGGACACCGCGTTGCTCACGATGTCGATCTCGCTGGACGTTTTTGTCTCGGGATTTCGTTCGCAGGAGCGAAGATGTTTGTTACGACCCTTCTCTCTTGCCGGCTATTGGAAACGAATAGCAAGCGCAAAGTTACAAGCAATTATGTTTTTTCCTTCAAGGTGTACTGCCATTGTCCGTGTGTCGTGGTGCAATAATCCCGATTCGTATCCACGAAAGCGGCGCCACGGCGTCGAACACTAATGTGGTCCACCTTCTTCATGAACACCTGGCTGTTTCCAGAGGAGAGGCAGATCTACACGAACCGCGGTTTCGCTCCACTTGCTATAGATCCTGAACCACCGAGGTACCCAGTCGCAGAGACGTCGATGGCGGCGAATATTCGCCGCGCCGAGAGCGAGACTCTGTATCGAATTGCGAACCATAACGGAGCACCTTTCGTTGGCGGGGCCGCGCACCGTGTGCGACGGACGTTGTTCGTGAGTGGGGCTTCCCGAACTGCCGTAGCGTAACCGGAGAGCCTTGTTGGGAAGAACGGGGGACGGAAACCCATTCAGCCGCGCATACATCGGAACAGTTGCCGGGGCGAAAGGTTACAAGCTTTTTCGGGAATCTCAGCTAACTCACGGAAGGTGGTAGGGACGCGGTGCAGTGCATATAGCCTGTAAAAGTAAATATCGCAGACTACAGGGTGTACCCAACCGGAGCGAGCGTCTATGTTCAGCCGGTGAAATTACTCCTCAGGGGTCTGGTTAACAAAAGCGTTCTGCCGAGAGGCTTCTGTAGCCACTTGTTTTGAGTGGAAGGTATAGAAGGCCGCTTTCTCCTTCAGGTCTGCGCGTGGAAAGAGTGGACTCGATTCCATATTCCGGTCACTGAATTCATCTCGCTCCTGTCTTTCGATTGAGCTTCAGAGCGGTGATACGCGAAGCCAGTGTCGTTGGCTTCATGCCCAGCAATTCTGCGGCGCCCCCTGGGCCGAAGATCTTGCCGCCGGTTTGCTTCAGCGCGGCGACGATGCCGTCGCATTCCTGGCGCTTCATTTCTTGGCGCGTCAGCAGGACAGGAGGCGCAGCCGCGTGAGTACTGCGCGCGACAGGATCTCTGGTTGCATCCGACTCGGCCAGGTCGAAATGCAGGGGGCCTCCTTGGGAGAGGATGACAGCGCGTTCAACCGTGTTTTGAAGTTCGCGCACGTTACCGGGCCAGTCGTGGGCTGTAAGCCGACTCAGCGCGGCCTCCGAGATTTGCGTTGCGGGACGATTCATTCGCCCCGCGCGTTGCCCCAGGAAGTGCTTCACCAGCAGTGGGATGTCGTCGCGGCGTTGGCGCAGCGGCGGGACTTCGATCGGGAAAACGCTCAGACGATAGAAAAGGTCCTCGCGGAAGCGGCCGGCATCGACTGCCTTCTTCAAGTCGCGATTGGTCGCAGCGATGATACGGACATTGACCTTGCGCGTGCGTGTGTCGCCGACGCGCTCCAGTTCCTTTTCCTGCAAAACGCGCAACAGCTTCGCCTGCATTGCCAGCGGCACGTCGCCGATTTCGTCAAGGAACAGTGTGCCACCGTCGGCCAGTTCGAAGCGGCCCGGCTTGTCTTTGAACGCACCGGTAAATGCACCCCTGACATGACCGAAAAATTCGCTCTCAAACAGGCCCTCGGGCACTGCGCTGCAATTCAGCTTGATGAGGGGGTGGCCCTTTCGCTCGCTGTGGTCGTGAACTGCACGGGCTACGAGTTCCTTGCCCGTGCCGCTCTCTCCGGTGACAAGCACCGCTGCATCGGTGGGCGCGACGAGCTGAATCTGTTGCTTCACCTTCTGCAATCCGGGACTGTTGCCGATGATGTCGCCGAAGTTGTGTCCGCTGCGGATTTCGTCCCACAGGTAGGCGTTCTGATCCTGGAGCCGCCTCTGCTCCTGCTCTATCAGCACGCGTTCCGTGATGTCGACAAACATCGTGCGTGTGTAATCGCCGTCAGTGGCCGGCCTGGACCACCACTGGATCCACACTGGCTTGCCGTTGTCCTTGCGGCGAAGTTCGAGCACGACCCCGCT
>DASYBJ010000007.1:0-18207 GCA_036500845.1 Acidobacteriaceae bacterium | reverse complement strand
ATTCGGTGTAGCGAAGTTCGTGTGATTGAGGACATTGAAGAATTCCGCACGGAATTGCACGCGAACTTTCTCTGTTAAGGACGTGTCCTTCAATAGAGAGGTATCGAGCTCCGCTAATCCGGGCCCCACCAGGGAATCTCGTCCGACGTTGCCAACGTATCCCGTCTGTGGCGCCTGAAAAGCGGCTGGGTTGAAGTATTGGTTGACTGTGCGCGGGTAAAGATTGCCCGAAAAATGTCGATTCCTGTCGGGACGAACGGGATTACGCGAATCGCCGCTTCCGGTCGGGTTGTAGCCCAGTTGCGGAGAGAAAGGGAAGCCGCTCTGCAAGTTCGCGATAGCGCTCAGCGACCACCCGCTGACTGCGCGGCTAGCCCATCCGCTCGCATTGGACAAGTAGCTCTTGCCTTGTCCGAAGGGGAGTTCATAGATCGCGTTGAATGCCGCAATGTGGCGAACGTCGGTAGCCGCAGGTCCCCAGTCGAGCTTCGGGTTTGCCGGATAGGAGACGTATGCAGGAGTATTCCCACTCACGCTTGTATTCCAGGCAGAGCCATCGTCGAGGTTTTTCGAGTAGGTGTAGACCGCGCGGCCCGATAGACCCCGGTTTAGCCGAAAGCGTAGATCCGCCTGTACGCCGTTGTACGAGCTATCGCCCCGCGAGAACCACGAAGTTGTATTTGATACTGCCGGGTTCGCCTTCGGTGCATTCGGTGGGTAGTAGATCGCTCCGTCGGGTTGAATGACCGGAGTAGGTTCATTCAGATCTCCCGAGAGGATCTGGTGATATCCACGCGACCCCACATATGCAACCGTGAAAGAGGTGCTACGGGAGAGCCCTTGCTCCACCCTCAATGTGTACGAGAGCAGCGTTGGCGTCTGGATGTCTGTCTGCACCGTGCTAGGCGAAATCAAGCTGCCCGATGGGGGTGGTGTATTGGGCGTGAAGTTCAGACTCTTTACTGCGACGTTTTTGAGCGTCTGGGTGGTATTAAAGGGCGCCGTTTGGTCCAGCCGGTAATCGAGATTGTCAAGCAAGGCGCGTTGCACAGCGAAACTGCCGCGGAGAGCGGTCTTTCCATTACCGAAGACGTCATACGCGAAACCAACACGAGGCTCGGGCAGGAATTTGGCTCGGTTGTTTGTCAACGCTGAACTGCCGACAAAAGGATTGGTTGCGATCACACCATTGTTGAACAGATAATTTGCCGCGCGGCCCTGTGCCTCATTCCATCCGTTGGTCGATTCGAAGCGGATACCTCCCCTCACTTCCAGCCGTGGCGTCACTTTGAACGTGTCTTGCACGAACCCGGCGCCCTCTGTCGAGCGCCACCCTAGCTCAGTGGGCGCCGGCACGACGGTGAAGGTCGCGACCGTGCCCTGCAGGAAAGTGGTCAGGGTATTGAAGGCTGCTTGGCCAAACTGGTTCTGTGCCAAGTTGTCGTTGGCCTGGATGCGTTGCAGCCAGCCTCCCGCCTCGATCTGATGGCGGCCATGTGTGTAGTAGATGTGATCGTCGTAGGTAAACAGATTCCGAGTGGTTGTGTTGTTGCTTCCGACGTTGGTTCCCGCTTGGGTGATTGCTGAGGATCCGTTCGAAGCCGTGCTGCCGGAAATGACGATGGCCCCGATTGGCTTCCCAGCAACCCAGCCGGGCAGATCGCCCGGCACAATCCCGTCGAAGGCATAGCTGCCTCGGGAGAAGCCCACGCGAAAAATGTTCAGCAGAGTGGGAGAGAAGACATGCTGTTCCTGACCGCTCAATACCTGCTCGCGCAAAGTTTCGAAGATCGAGCTGTACGGGTTCGCAGTCGGAGTATTGGCTTGGCTGTCGTCGATCGTGTAGACGGCTGAGAACAGATCCTTGCCGCCGATATTCCAGTCAACGCGTGTTGTGCCGAAGTCCTCACGGATGTGTTGCAGCGGATTACTGTATGCTTTCGCGATCCCGCTCGGGCCGGTTGTGCCGTTCGCATACGTTGTCAGTAATTCCGGTCCGTTTTGCGCCGGCCATAGTGAAAGCAATGGCGCAACCGAAGGAGCTACTCCCACGTAGGTCTCTTTTCCAGTTGTTGCGTTCGGCACGTACCCTTGACGCGCTTGGTTGTCCGGCACCAGTGTCACGTCGCTCAATCCAAGATTTTGCCTGTACCCCTCGTAGTTGCCAAAGAGAAAGAGCCGGTTCTTGCGAAGTGGGCCGCCTACCGCTCCGCCGAACTGATTGCGCTGGAATCTTGGGATCTGTGCCTGGTCGAAGTAGTTGCGGGCATCGAGCGCGCTGTTTCGAAGGAAATCATACGCGGCGCCATGGATCTCATTCGTGCCCGATGCTGTTACAATACTGATTTGCGCGCCGGTACGCTTGCCGTACTCCGCGCCATATGCATCGCTCACCACATTGAATTCGCGCACGGCATCGACTCCCAGCAGTTGCCCGCTGGTGCCTCCGGGTGTGATATTGATCAGCGAAGCTCCCGTGTACTCAATTCCATTGAGGAGAAAGAGATTGTCCTGCGGACGATGTCCGCTGACAACAAACATATTACCGACTGAGGAGTTCGAAGTCCCAATGCTGCCAGAGCGTTGATTGGTGTAGTTAACGGTTGCCGGATTGAGCAGCATCAGACCGTCATAACTCCGGCCATTGAGCGGCAACTGCTTGACCTGTCGCTGATCTACGAGCCCGGAAACCTCCTGAGTTCCCAGGTTCACTGACGATGAGACCTCTTGCACCGTAACTGCCTGCTGGACAGCACCGGGTGCGAGAGACACGTCCACGTTCGTGCTCTGACCCACAGTTAGCGTGATTCCTGTCTTTTGCTGCGAAGCGAAACCATCTTTCGCGACAGAAACCGAATAGCTGCCGACCTGCACCGAAGGGGCGGAATAACGGCCCGCATTGTCGGTAACCAGATGCCTTTCCGTCCCCGTCTCCACGTTGCGCACGGTTACACTTGCGCCAGCAATGACGCTTCCAGCGATGTCGGTGACCGTACCGCCTACTGATGCCCCTACAACCTGCGCGTGGACACGCGGCAACGCAAGAAGAATCAGAATCCCGATGGGGAGAATTCTCAGAGAGAGATGATTCGATTTCACGACTGGTCTCCTATGCAAGGGCTCCAGCTCCGGGATACGAAGCGAGCGCAAGAGCTGGCATGCGTTGGCCGGTTGTAATTCTTTGGCGCGAAATCAGGCGGGCAAAACGGAAAACCCACCTATCGCTAAAATGCCGATACGTGGGTCTGGGTCAGAGGTCTTGGCAAATCAATCTGTCAGATTAGAGCGCCAACCAGGCAGTCGCCTCTAGAACAAACACAAACCAACGCAACAGCGTGCTGTCATACAACAACAGCCACAGCCAAGATGCGTGGTTTGGAATTCTGACATTATCTAATTAGAGTATCGGGCCGGCTAGATATCGTCAAATGGCTCCTTTCTTGCCGGTCAATCGAGACATAACCTTAGTCGACTCGCTTTTGGGCCCAGAAATTAGCCCAGAAATCAGCCGAGCTCAGAACTGTAACAACGTCGAAGTCCACCAGGTCCTCCCATGCGCGGACCCATGCGTTGAGCGATTCCCGATTTGGTGCTTCCATGACCTGGAAACAGCGACTGCCTGTCGAGTCGACCCAACTCGCGCGGTAAGTGACGCCCACAGGTAACATCCGGCCGCGGAGCTTAAATCGTTCACCCACCAGCCGGGGATCACCCATTTTGAAGCGTTCGATGACCATGAAAAGCATCATCCGGAGTGTACTCGCCCGGAGCAGCGCTTCTGTGCACCTCGTTTGCACGAACAGCACTTGGATGTTGGCGCACCGCGAACTGAGCGGCCATTCGATCTGCCGCGGCTCATCAACATCATTCCACTCCTATATCCCTCGGCCAACTCCGTCGTTGGCTGAAAACTACTAAGAGCCAGAAGTGGTGGACCGCCTAGGGGCGAAAGAAGCTTCGCCTGGTGTTCGCAGCCTGGTTGACAAAGAGCCCGCAATGCTAGATCGTTAGGGAATGGATTTAACGTTCCATGCAACGGATTGTCGGAAGATGAGCAGCAGCTGTTGTCGCTGTCCTCTTTCCATCTGCGGCATGGGCGTGAATTCTCGATAGGATTTATGTAAACCTATCCGGAAATTTTTGAAAGTGAACAGCCCACTGCCGTAGCCGGCACGTGGGTTTTTTTATTTTCGGGTTCGTTCTTAGTAATTGTGGCCGCCCTCATTCGATTCAGAAGTTGATTCAAGAGACCTTATGGCATTCCTCGCAACTTCCGAGACTCCCACCCAGACTCCATCGCGCTTGAGTCATTTGCGCCTGCTCGAAGCTGAGAGCATCCACATCTTTCGCGAGGTGGCGTCCGAGTTCCAACGGCCGGTCATGCTTTATTCGATCGGCAAAGATTCCTCAGTCATGTTGCGCTTGGCCCAGAAGGCTTTCTACCCGGGGCCGATACCATTTCCGCTCCTTCACGTGGATACGGGCTACAAGTTCAAGGAGATGATCTCGTTTCGCGACGCCTACACCAAGGAGTTGGGCGTGGACCTCCTAGTCTGGCGAAACGAAGAAGCGCTCGCAAACGGAGCGAACCCTGTGAGGCTTGGGACTCAACGTTGCTGTGGTCTGCTGAAAACAACAGCCCTTCTGGATGCACTACGGGAGCATGGTTTCGATGCTGCTTTTGGAGGAGCGCGGCGGGATGAAGAGAAATCTCGCGCCAAGGAAAGAATCTTCTCCTTTCGCGATCGTGCGGGGCAGTGGGATCCAAAGAATCAACGGCCGGAGCTCTGGAATATCTATAACAGCAGGATCGGACCGGCTGAGAGCATTCGAGTGTTTCCCCTATCGAACTGGACCGAGCTCGACATTTGGCATTACATCCATCTTGAAGAGATTCCCATCGTCCCGCTCTACTTCGCGAAGGATCGCCGGATGCTTGTGCGTGGCGATAGCTTGATTCCGGTGGAGCAGTCGTTCGTGCAGGCCTTGCCTGGGGAAGAGCAATGGGTACGCTCTCGCCTGCGGTCTCTCGGCTGCAGCCCTTGCACGGGTGCGATCCGATCGGATGCCGATACCGTACCCAAAATCATCGCGGAATTGGTTAGCTTCCGCTCTTCGGAGCGTGCCAATCGCATCATTGACCACGATCAAGAAGGTTCGATGGAGATCAAAAAGCGGGAGGGCTATTTCTAAATGCCTGCCCTTCTCTCCTCACCTCAAAGCTCCTCGCAGATAACAGCAGAACCGGCGTTCTCTCCGGAGGAGCGAGGGATGACACTTCGCGAGCCTGCTTCTCAAGAAGGTATCGATACCTCTTTTTCAATCGCGCAGTTCCTCTTTGCCGAGCAAGAAAAAGACATGTTGCGCCTGAGCACAGCCGGCAGTGTCGATGACGGCAAATCGACGCTGATCGGCCGCCTGCTCTACGACTCGCGGAACGTTTACGAAGATCATGTGCGTTCGGTGACGAAGGTGCAGGGCACGGCCGCAAGCTCTATCGATTTCGCACAACTGACCGACGGTTTGCGTGCCGAGCGGGAGCAGGGAATCACAATCGATGTCGCCTACCGCTACTTTTCGACCGAGCGAAGGAAGTTCATCATCGCGGATACCCCGGGGCACGAGCAGTACACACGCAACATGGCAACCGGCGCCTCGACCGCGGATCTTGCGATCATTCTTATCGATGCCAGCAAGGGCATCCTCACGCAGTCGCGCCGGCATGTTTACATCACGTCCCTATTAGGGATTCGCCACTTGGTCGCGGCGATCAACAAAATGGATCTGGTGGACTACTCCCCCGAGGTCTTCGCGCGCATTGAAGCCCAGTTCACAGCGCTGGTAGGCCATTTAGGGAAGGCCAAACTGAGAGCCATCCCGATGAGCGCACTCGATGGAGACAATGTGGTCGAGCGCAGTCTGCGCATGCCGTGGTATTCAGGACCCACCCTGCTTGAGCATCTTGAAAATGTTCCGGCTCGCCACCAGCTTGAAGGAACGAGCTTCCGTCTGCCAGTCCAGCGCGTGATTCGTCCCCGCCCGGATTATCGGGAGCCGAATTTCCGCGGGTTCGCCGGGCAGATCGCCGCCGGCAGCGTTGAAGTAGGGGATCGCGTGATCGCTTTACCCTCTGGGCGCAGCACGCGCGTCGCTTCGATCTCCACCTACGACGGAGATCTCGAGCGCGCAAGTGCTCCCCAGTCGGTCGCGATCACGCTCGAGGACGAGCTGGACATCAGCCGAGGTGACTTTATCGCGGCGGCCGATCACCCTCCGCAATCCAGTACGGGGTTTCGTGCTTCTCTGGTTTGGTTTGATGGAAAATCGCTCGATCGCAATCGCAGCTATCTGCTCAAGCACGCGGCGCAGACAGTCAGTGCCCGCGTGACCTCGATCCTTCACCGGGTCAACGTGCAGACCTTGGCGCATGAGGCCGTCGAAGCGCTATCAATGAACGAAATCGGCTTGGTCGAGATCGACACTGTTCGCCCGATCTTCTTCGATCCCTATGAGCAGAATCGCATCACCGGCAGCTTTATCCTGATCGATCCCGACAGCAATGCAACGGCCGCAGCGGGAATGATCCAGGGTGTTGCCGCGGAAGGTGCAGGCAAGAAGGATCGTGTTCACAGGCCAGCGGTCCTGATGGCCGGCTCGGCACTTGCGTCCGAACTTGAAAGTGCGTTGCTAGCCGAGGGCTGCGCCGTTGTTCGTACCCGCTTGCAGGATACGAAGCTCTGGAGATCGCTCGAAGCTTTGGGCGTGCTTACCCTCGTCGAGACATCGGACGAGCAACTTCGAGGCCTGACCAGCATTGCAATCCTGCGTGGCGCTGATCCCGATATGGAGCCGTTGCTCGCTCCCGCCTCGGGGCAGCCCGCGCAGACTATTTCCGAAATTGTGAGCGCGCTCCGCGTAAATGGAATTCTTAACCCGCGGGAAGAGGATCAAACGGCATGACAGTCGAGATGGCAAGTGAGGTCGGTTTTTCTAGCACGGTCGCCATAAGCTTCGACGCAAAACTCGCTGCCGTGCGCTCGCTCGTACGCGAACAGATTGAAAACGCGGCTGGAGAGGTTTGCGTTACCAGCAGCTTTCAGGCGGAGGACGTTGTCATCGTTCATCTGGTGAAAGAGCTCTTACCAGCAGTACCGGTGGTTTTTCTCGATACTGGATATCATTTCGCCGAAACCTACGAGTACCGGGATCGCATCGCGCAGGATTGGAATCTGAACCTCATCAATGTCCTTCCCGAACAAACGGTCGCAGTGCAGGAAGCTCAATTCGGAATTCTCAACCAATCAGATCCCTCTCGCTGCTGCGGCTTGCGTAAGGTCGGGCCCCTCTTTCGCGAGCTTGAGAAGTATCAGCTCTGGTTTACCGGGTTGCGTAGAGAACAAGCGAAGACTCGGGCCCAACTTCAGCCCGTCGACCAATTCGCCCTACCCACTGGGAAGAAGTTGAGCAAGATCAGCCCGCTTACCGATTGGACAGCGCGAGACGTCTGGCAGTATGCAGGGCAGTTTGGCATTCCCTTGCTGTCGCTCTATGACAAGGGATACACGAGTATCGGTTGCGAACCATGCACCAGCTTGCCGTTCGACCCAAATGATCCGCGTTCCGGACGTTGGGGTGGACGCAAGCAGGAATGCGGGATTCATATTCAGCCCGCGTAAACCAAAGTTCTTTGTTTCGCCGGATCAGGAAAAGAGTTGTCCGCGATGGACGTACTGATTGGTTTCGCAATTGCCCTAGTAATCGCCCTCACGGGAGTCGGTGCCGGTGTGATCACGGCTCCTCTGCTCATCCTGTTTCTGCACGTGCCCATCGAGATTGCAGTTAGTACAGCCCTCGCGTACTCGGCAGTGGTCAAGCTGGTCGTAGTGCCTGTTCAGATGTGGCGCAAGCAAGTCGTATACCGTGTGCTGGGGTATATGATGTTGGGCGGTTTGCCGGGTGTGATCCTCGGTTCGCTGTTCTTCAAGCATGTCGCTTCGTACGGGCCGCGCTCGTTTCTCTACGCTGTATTGGGCGCAATAATACTTTTCTCTTCGGGCTGGCATGTTTACCGCTACTTCTTCCCGTCTTCCATCGTTCGTCCTCAGGGCCACCGGCCCAAGTGGATCAGCGCCCTCATGCTCCCCATCGGCGCGGAAGTAGGGTTCTCTTCTTCAGGGGCAGGCGCTCTGGGTACCATTGCGCTCCTCAGCTTCACCTCATTGAGCGCGGCGCAGGTCGTGGGCACTGATCTGACGTTTGGTCTTGGACTGGCCGTCGTCGGAACTGGCGTCCACATGATCGGCGGCGCCTACAACACCGCTTTGCTGTTGAAGCTTTCGGTAGGCGGCGTGCTCGGAGGCATCGCAGGTTCCTTTGCCGCTCCGACCATTCCCAACCGTCAGCTTCGACTGGCTCTCTCTCTTTGGCTCATGGCGATCGGACTGGAGTTTTTCTATCAGGCTGCTCGTCTCGGAGTGCATCTCACAGCCTCTCCTGCCATCAATACCTCATTCCTGCGCTAAGCTTCGACCCCGCGAGAGTGTCAGATCTGAATTCGTCCTGGGAGCTTCGAGAAGCGAATAAAGGTGTGGTGTGGCTCACATGTAGCCTTTTGAATCTGTCTCAGTAGGAGACCAAGGGTGCCCCATTTCTGAACGCGTACTTTGCGTAAGACGTGGGAAACCACGAACCCCTCCCCTCGGTCACTCGTCGCTAACATACACCCGGTATGCGTCTCTCCTCGCTCTCGCACTCAGCAAAATCTGCTCCCGTCGCTGCCGTCTTATTAGTGTTAACAGGCCCTGAGCTTCGATCCCGCGAGAGTGTCAGATCTGAATTCGTCCTGGAAGCTTCGAGAAGCGAATAAAGGTGTGGGGTGGCCCACAGGTACCCTTTTGAATCTGTCTCAGTAGGAGATCAACGGTTCCATTTCTGACGCGTACTCTGCGTCAGAAGCTGGATAAAGACGGGGGTCAGGTTTAGGGGTCGGAAAAGCAGTCCTCAATCTTCACAAAAAGTAGCCGTCATTCCCAGCTAGTCGAAGGATCCGCTTTTGGGAGACCACAAACGTTCCCTTTTCTGTTTCCGCTTTTCACCCTGTCCCGGCAGGAGATCAAGGGCGCCCCAATTCTGAACGCGTACTTTGCGTAAGAAGTGGGAAACCACGAACCCCTCCCCTCGGGCACTCTTTTTGATATCTCCCCGAACCTGTTCTCACTTGGAATGGGGCCTTTGGTATCGAGCGTTTCACGATTCCTGGTCTTTTACGGCCCCTTGCGCATTACCATTCCTGGTATCGTGATGCGCAAGGGTCTTCGGTACTGTTGCGATACACAATGCGAAGGCTCCACATCGTTAGCCGGCGTCGGAATGCTTGAGGGCCCCAAGCCCGTGGTTAAAACTGTGCGTGCTACAGAGCATCACGTTTCCCAGCGCTTCTGCCTAAGGGGCATCGAAGATTCCTGCCTGGCCCAACTGCCCTTAAGAACGCAACAGGAGAACAACTAACCATGGCGTTCGAATCCACTCTGGCAGATCGCCAACCGATTGACATTCTGACGGATCCGTTCACACGTTTTGCAAAATTGGAAGCGGCCAGCGGAATCTTACTTTTGCTCGCCACGGCCGTGGCGCTGGTTTGGGCCAACTCCCCTTGGGAACACAGCTACCACGACATCTGGAACACCCAGCTTTCAATTGCTTTCGGAACAGTATCGATTCAGGAAAGCCGTCATGATTGGGTCAATGATGGTCTGATGTCGATCTTCTTCTTTCTGGTCGGAATGGAGATCAAGCGGGAAGTGCTGATCGGAGAACTTTCCTCGGTCAGGCAGGCTATGTTTCCCTTACTCGCCGCTCTCGGCGGATCAGTGGTGCCCGCACTCATCTACACGGGACTGAATCGTGGCGGTCCAGGAGCTGCCGGTTGGGGAATTCCTATGGCCACCGACATAGCCTTTGTGTTGGGTGTGCTGGCGTTTTTGGGTGATCGAGTCTCGGGCGCTCTAAAGGTCTTTGTCGCAGCGCTGGCGATTGTCGACGATATCTTCGCGGTGTTCGTCATCGCGATCTTTTATACCCGCCATATTTCCGTCGTATCGCTCTGCCTCGGATTTGCCGGCGTCGGCATTTCGTTAATCGCGAACTGGTCAGGCATCCGCAATCCGTTCGTTTACGCCACCATCGGTGTCTTCGTTTGGTTCGCAGTCCTCAGTTCCGGTGTCCATGCCACCATAGCCGGCATTCTACTTGCATTTACCATCCCTGCGCGGAGCTATATCGACAAGTCAGAGTTTTTAATCCAGAGCCGCGGATTGCTTGATCGTTTCGAGCGAGCGGAGGTGCATTCGGCAGAGGCCCACAACGCCATTCATACTCTCGAACAAAAATGCGAAATGATCGAA
Organism: Acidobacteriaceae bacterium; assembly: GCA_036500845.1. Taxonomy (GTDB): domain Bacteria; phylum Acidobacteriota; class Terriglobia; order Terriglobales; family Acidobacteriaceae; genus PALSA-350. Next base: position 7,804 of record DASYBJ010000007.1, on the reverse strand, counting down.
TCCCCGCTCCATCGGATCGAACACTTTCTGCAACCGTGGGTGAGCTTTTTGATCATGCCTGTCTTTGCATTTTCGAACGCCGGTGTGCACGTGTTAGGAAAATTCGGAACAGCGCTCCGGCATCCGGTCACTGTTGGAGTCCTTCTCGGGTTGTTCTTAGGAAAGCCCCTCGGAATCACACTTTTCGCGTGGCTCTCATCGTGGACGTCCCTTGCTGCGCGGCCCGCCTCTGTCACATGGAAGCAACTTTTCGGTGCGAGCTGGTTGTGCGGCATTGGATTCACTATGTCGCTCTTCATCGCGGACTTGGCCTTCGAGAATCCGGACCTGGTCGATGTTTCTAAGATCGGCACTCTCGCAGCATCAATTGTTGCGGGGATTGTAGGCAGCATGATCCTGCGTTCAAGAAAGCCCGAGGGTTCTCTGCCCGTCTGAACCCGTTCGTCTGCCAGACACCATCACATCACAAACGTGTGGAGAACTGATGCTTCGATGCTTCAGCGAGTTGGGAATTGCGGTTCTCGACTCGTGCGATGCGCTCGGTTATTTCGAGCAGCATTCGAGTTGGCGACAGCCGGGAGTTCTTGTCCAGAATCCCCCTACCCGTACCAGTATTTTGTGACAGATTTCCTTGTCTTCCGACGAGGCTCTACGAAGTCGTGTTTTGGCGTCGGGACAGGCGGATTTACATCACCCCCGCAAACCGCCATTAAAGCGGGAGAATGGACAAATAAGTTATGAGACGACTGTTGTTACCCCTCATCGCTCTTGTTCTAGGTACAGGTATATCGATTGTGTTGCGCGTGGTAGTCACCTCACGAGCTGGACTTACGCTGACCAGCCACAAAGAAACACATTTCTTTGCCTGGAATCTGATCTGTTTTTGGATAATGGTCGTCATGACGGTGGCTCTAGGGTGCTACCTCTACTTGCGTAAAGGCGTTGCCTAAAGATCGTCAAAAAGACTGGAGAACTGATGCTTCAGCGGTTCTTGTGCAGGATCGCTTTTTGCTGAGCCGGCTTCCGCTTAAGCCCGGGCTTGGATCCGTTCACGACCTTTTTCGCAGACTTGCCGGACTGCCTAGTCAACCTTGGTTCTTTGCCGGTGCGCTTTTTAGCCGGTTGATTCGCTCGTTTACGCCTGCGAATCTCCCCCGGCGAGTACATTGTCTGTCGGCAATTCGCCGATCCGCAATTGCACCGCGCTTCATCCTCGTCGCCGTCGTAGAGATTGTAATCGTACGTCAGTTCTTCGCCCGGCGCGATATCCCGCAGGGCAATGACCCATACGCGGCCGTCCCGCTCGTCCGTCTCGCAGTTTGGATCGCAAGAGTGATTGATAAACATCGCCGTACCGTGACCGTCGATCACCGTCGATCCATCGCCTATGCCGAAAAGGTAGGTCATCGGCGAGTTCTGATAACGCTCGTCCGCTACTTCCTTCGTAATGCGCGGACCGGTGTACTCTACGACCAGCGTGTCTTTTGCGATGTGGGATGTTGTGTAGCAGCCAGCTGCGTGAATGGCGGAGGAACGAATAATCAGACCCATCTTCGGGCTGAGTATAACAATCCTTTTTGTTCGCCGCATCCCATTCGGCACGCGTCTAAACTAGAGATGGCTATGCGTGGATTCTTGCTCGGTGCCGGTCTGCTCGGGGCCATGTTCTTCATTGGAGGAGCCAAGCTGCTTGTCTCTCAACAGCAGACCTCCTCTCCCACGAAAAGTGATCAGGCCAAAAGTGCAGCCAAAGGTGGGGCGAAGACCGATCCGGCAAACGCCGTACCCGATGCGCCCCAGCCCCAGAAAGAGCCGGCAACCAATGCCCCGGACTCTTCTGGTGCTCATTCCGATGCAACTGGTCCGTCCGAATCAGAGTCTGAGAAAAAGACCTCGTCAAACAAAGATGTGCCGCCTCAGCGAACACCAGATGCACCGAACAAGCCGTCGACGTCTGACCGTCCTACAGAAGCTAATAACCCTTTTCCCGAGGACGTCTCCCGCCGCGCTGCGCAACAAGACACACAAGAGACTCCGGCCGCGCCGGCATCTTCAGGAGAAGAACCGGCTTCGCCTCCAGAACATACTGCTGCTGGCGACAACCCTTTTCCAGAGGATATTTCCCGTAAGGCGGCAAAGGCATCGGGAGATCCTGCTTCGGGGTCAGGCGGGGCTTCCCAGGAGAATCCCCCCAATGTCCCGCTGCCGCCCGGCGTGAGCTCAAGCCAGTCCTCCGCGTTACCAGACCCGAGTCAAACTCGTCATGCCCTGGGGATTGTTGACGCTACCCGTGCCAAGAAAGATAACCAGGTGGGTGACTTCTACTTGGCTGGGGGGAATTTCAAAGGCGCGTATGAGCGCTATAAAGACGCCACCACTCATGACCCGACGAACGTGGACGCGATTTTCGGCTTAGCGGAAGCCTCGAAGGGCCTCAAGCAATTCGCGGAGGCTCAACACAACTACCTTCTTTACCTAGACATACTCCCAAATGGACCGAAAGCGAAACAGGCTCTCAAAGCGCTGACCGCGATCGAAGGCAAGCAATAGCTCGTTGGTCGGGAACGGCTGAATTCGCTCAAACGTGGCCCTTCTAAGTTACTTCCGAGTGGACCAGCTATTGACTCGCATGAGCACCTATCGCCCCGTATTCCCCAAACATGGTATTCACCTTTCTATAATTGGTCTTATGATTTCGGATTTGAGGGCAAATTAGCCCCACGTGTACGAGGTTGGCATTTCTGAGCTGGGTTTATGCGGGAGGTTTGTAAATGCATGCAGTACTTGAAAATATTGTCCAGAGATTCTCCCGCGAACTGAACGGGTTGGACCTGGACACAGTCCAAAGGCATCCCCTCGAAAAGTCTTATCTCTGGGGCATTCAGGAAATCGTAGAGCACCTCGTTCTCAGCTATCGACTGAGCACCAGGGAACTGGAGGGCTGCCTCGCGAAAGGGCGAGTGGCTGGGCGTCAGCGGCGCACGCCGGTACAGTGGGTACTCCAGTTGATGGTCCTTAGTTTCGGACATTTTCCGCGAGGCGCTCCTGCCTTGGAAGAGACGATGCCCGGTGTCGGATTCATGCCTGCCGCGGACGGGGAAGACCTTGCAGCTCTTCTGCGTAAGGAACTTGAGCTGCTGGACGAGGTTCTTGGTCGCTGTCGTCGCCAGTATGGGATGGAGCGGGTGGCGGCCGATCCGATTCTTGGGCCGATGCGGGTAGATCAATGGCGGCGTTTCCACTTCATACACACAGCCCATCATCTCGAGCAGTTGCTTCGGGTAAAGAATGAACTGGCACCTGAGGTAAATCGCAGCAATGTGTTTAGCGTCGCGCTAGCGGAAAAATTGCGCATACCAGCGCAACGTTCGGTCACCTAAAAACACAGCATAGAGTCCACCCAGGCTTAGGAAAGTACCGAAAGGGATGGCGAGTGTAGCGGCCGTCCCTTTTCTCCTTGGTGTGCTGCGGCCAAGAATCACAAGACCGTAGGCGGCCCCGAAGAACACAGCCAGCGTAAATGCCAAAGCTGTTCGGGGTATGCCCAGCCATGCAGCCAATAATGCTGTCAGCTTTACATCGCCCATACCCAACCCCCGCCGCCTCCTAACCAGCCAATAGCCTCCAAAAATCAATAGGAGGAACATGGCTGCAGAACCTGCATCAAGCAGGGAGAATCCGGCCGCTTTCAATCCAGCCCTGGGATCGAACCTCTCATCGGCCGTCATCCCTCGCACTCCAGCAATCAGTACTCCCAAGACGATTCCCGGAATCGTAAATCGATCTGGTAAGAGCATCGTCTCGGCATCCATAACCGCTAACCCGAGAAGCAACCAGCAGAAAACCGCCCAGGCTGTTACCTGCCAGATCTCTGAAAATGTAAACAAACACGCGATGAATAGAGTGCAAGTTGCTAGTTCTACAACCGGATATCTCCAGTGAATGACGGCCCTGCAGCTTCTGCACCGCCCCTTCAGGACAAGCCAACTGACGAGGGGAATATTGTCGCGATTCGAGATCATCTGTCCGCATTCACGGCAATGGGAGCGAGGCCGCACCACGGACTCACCGCGAGGCAGGCGCGAAATGCAAACATTCAGGAAGCTGCCGAAGGCCAAGCCCGCGAGAGCGCAGAAGATGGCAGGAATCATCGGCAGAAGATGGCAGGAATCATCGCTGGTTCGAAACGCAAGACTCGGTAGCGAGAGTATACGGCTTCGGAAAGCAATCCTCAGCCCGATGGGTTACAGTCAGCGTATGGCACCAGAGCGCGATTCTGTAACGGAACCGGCCGCTCTTTTCGCGGAAGCGGTTTCGATCATGCATCGTCTGCGGGCCCCCGGTGGCTGTCCATGGGATCGGGAGCAGACCTTCGACTCCATCCAGTCTTATACGCTTGAAGAAACATATGAGGTCTTCGACGCAATTGACCGTCAGGATTGGAGAGACCTCTCTGACGAATTAGGTGACCTGCTGCTTCAGGTGCTCTTCTATTCGGAAATGGCTGCCGAGGTCGGGCATTTCAGCATCGCGGATGTCGTCTCCGGCTTGAACCGTAAGCTCGTCCGCCGCCATCCGCATGTCTTTGGCGACGAAGCTGCCGCGGCTGCTGGAAACGGGATATCGAGTGATTTGCCTACCTCCGGCATCGATTCCACCCAGGTTCTACGCAACTGGGAGGCGATCAAGCGGGCCGAGAAAGCAGATCGCCCCACAACCGAATCTCGTCTGGATTCTGTCCAGCGCTCATTGCCTGCACTCGTCGAGGCGCGTAAGCTCGGTTCTCGCGCACGAAAGAGCGGCTTCGATTGGCCCGATACGGAAGGACTCTTTAGCAAACTTCAGGAGGAAACGGCCGAACTTCGAGAGGCTTTGGAGTCCGAGGCGCGTCATCATCAGCCCCGCAATCACGGACCCCAACACGACTCAGCGGCGGATGCGCAACCGCCCGCAGCGGTCATCTCGGAGATCGGAGACCTGCTGTTTACCGCGGTGAATCTGGCTCGGCACCTCAATGTTGATCCGGAATTCGCCTTGCGTCACACGAATGCTAAATTTCGCCGGCGCTTCGCCCAAATGGAAACCAGTGCGCCGGCTCCGCTCGAAGAGCTGTCGTCCGGACAGCTCGAGCAATTGTGGAATCAAGCTAAGATGGCTGAGGCTGCTTCCTCGAAAGCTAGCTTATGAAAGAGATCTCCGAGTTGTCGGATCTCTCAATCTTAATTCGCCAGTGCGAGGACCTCGACGAGCTCAATGCATGTGTACGATTGCAGAGTGAAGTGTGGGGATATGAAGACAAAGATCTTGTTCCGCGCAGAGCGCTGGTGGTCGCCCGTGACATTGGCGGACAGGTGATCGGCGCTTTCGACACTGCCCACCCTGGTACCAACCGCAACGGAGAAGCCGATAACCTCGTCGGCTTTGCCGTCGCTTTGCCGGGAATTGCGCCGGCAGGCGCTCACCTTCGACCCTACCTGCACTCCCACATGCTCGCCGTCCAGACTCGTTATCGAAACCGGGGGATTGGCCGGAGATTGAAGCTGGCGCAGCGCGAGGATGCACTCGCTCGCGGGATTACGCGGATGGAATGGACATTCGACCCGCTGGAAATAAAAAATTCCTTCCTCAACATAGTAAAGCTTGGTGCCGTAGTTCGCCGCTACACGCCGAACCTTTATGGTGTATCCTCGTCTCGTCTGCAGGGAATACTTCCAAGTGATCGTTTGCACGCTGAGTGGTGGCTAGAGAGCAGGCGCGTTCATGCCGCGCTCGCCGGGGAGCCAAGCTCCTTACCGGCGATCGAGGTGCGCATTCTCATTCCGCATACGATCTATCGTTGGAGACAGACCCCCGGGGAGCGGGAGCTAGCGCTTCGGGTTCAGCAAGAGAATAGGATCCAATTTCAGCAGTCGTTTGCGGATGGTTTGGCCGTCTTCGGGTTTGGTATTGATACAGAGGGCAACGGAATTTTTGAGCTGGGTAGGTGGACCGAGTTGCCGGGCCTCCATCACCTGGACACAACAACCGGAATGAGAAGGTATGCATGAAGATTGATGCGATTCTCCTGCGTGAGCTTCACATGTCCCTGGTCCATCCATTTACCACCAGCTTCGGTGAAACAAGAGCGCGCCGCGTGCTTTTGGTCGAGATCAGAGCCGAGGGGCTGTCCGGATGGGGGGAATGCACTGCGCCCGAACATCCCTACTACAACGAGGAGAGCACCGATACTGCGTGGCTCGCCCTCCATCAAGAGTTGGCACCCATGTTGGCGGCAGCCGGCGAAGTCGATCATGGCGGAAAATGCCCCGAACTCTTTCGCCGGGTTCGAGGAAATCGCATGGCAAAGGCAGCTCTGGAAAATGCCGTTTGGGATCTCGAAGCGCAGATTCGGGGCATCCCGCTGGCTGAGCTTCTAGGCGGCACAAGGAAAACCATCGAGTGTGGCGTTTCCATCGGGATTCAGCCGACACTCGAGCAGCAGCTCGAAAAGGTCGCGATCGAACACGCTGCAGGGTACCGCCGCATCAAGCTGAAGTGCAAACCCGGTTGGGACGTGAATGTCTTCGAAGCCGTCCGCGATCGTTGGCCGGAGATTGCGCTGAGTTGCGACGCTAACTCAGCTTATCGCCTGAAAGATTCTGATCATGTAGCTACCTTTGATCGCTTCGATCTCATGATGATCGAGCAGCCTCTTTGGGCGGATGATTTCTATTTCCATTCGATGCTGCAATCACGCTTGGCGACGCCCGTCTGCCTCGACGAATCCATTCGTAACCGCCGGGACGCGCTGGCTGCCATTGAGATGGAATCCTGCCGCATCATCAACGTCAAACTCGGCAGAGTCGGCGGCTTCAGCGAGGCAATCGCCATCCACAACGCAGCGCAAGAGCGCGGCATTCCCATCTGGTGCGGCGGCATGCTTGAGGCGGGCATTGGCCGGTCGCACAACATCGCTCTGTCGACTCTGCCCAATTTCACCTTGCCCGGCGATATATCCGCCTCCCGCCGGTACTGGGCCGAGGACATCATTGAACCGGAAGTAGTCGTCTCCAAATCGGGCGAGATCGAAGTTCCTGCGGCAGCGGGCCGCGGCTACGAGGTTCGTCGGGATTTGGTCGAGCGGGTCACCGTCCGGAAAGAGGAGATTCGCGCGATGGCGCTGGTTTCCTGATCAACTGCCGGTCTGAACTCTATCGTCTTTCTCCAGCATCCGGATCGCGTCCTGGTAGGTCGACTCTGGCGGCACCGGGCGAAAGTCGGTGGACCGTTCGGTGGTGGAGAAGTCTACGTTCTTCACCAACAGGATCTTGCCCTGTAGCTTCAAATTGAGCAGAATAGCCTCCCAGTGGTCCAGGCCGACGTTCGCATTCTCGACAAGGATGCTCCCGCCCTTGTAAAGCCTGCCGATGAATCCCCAACCAAAGTTCACATCAGAAATCAGGTGAGCGTCGATCTTGGTCAGCCGCTGCTTCCCTTTGTCTACCCAAAGCTCTCCAACCATTCCGTGGTAAACTTCGCCTTCGCGGTCCGGCGGAACGAATGCGGGATTAGGCTTGAACTTGAGGCGGTAACAGGGACCGTTTGGACCGTCCACCACACCGTCATAGGTGTAGAGGAAGGCATCGGGTAGCATCCTCACCATCTCATCCCCGCGCGCACTGTCTTCCTGCTCCTTCTTGTGCCGATGTTCCTGGATCTCGGGGTGGGCGAGAAGGTTGTTCAGCCGGTTCAGCTCCGCCTGATTCTCTTCCGCAGTCAGCGGCCTGCCGTTTCTCTGCACGAGGCGCGCTACATCCCCATCCTT
>DASYBJ010000006.1:0-16560 GCA_036500845.1 Acidobacteriaceae bacterium | reverse complement strand
TTTGTGAAGAGAATGGATATCCCTACCGCACGCTCGGATGGGCTGAAGCAGTGTGGAAATCCCTGACAGTCTTCCGTCGACCTAAATCGGTGTTGGCGCAGTTGCTGGACGTGATCAACGAGATGGTCTAATAGAGAATTGGCTGCTGCGTCTGTTCGTTGTAGACTCGAAGCGTCCGGCAATTGAAGTGCAGCATAGAGATAGCCAAGATCTTCCTGGGGGATGAACCCAGTAGGAAGATGGAGTCCCACCAGTACCGCAATCAGAGTCACCGCTACGAGTAGCAGTATGGTTGTCGCAGACTTATGTAAAAGAATTGGTGACAGTGACACATATCGGTCGGAAACGCGCTGGAGCCACGATTGAAACGCCCGAACAGGCGTTCAAATAGCTGTCTTTTCTGTCGGCCTTCCGTTTGAGCGATAGACCCGCAAGCGCAGGGCTGAGCGTCAGCTCGTTGAACGCCGAAATCACGACCGAAATCGCAATCGTAACAGGGAACTGCTGGTAGAGCCGCCTGGTAATCCCCGGAATTGCTGCAGTAGCCACGAAAACAGCAGCCAATAGAAATGCAATTGCTATTACCGGTCCGGAGACTTGTTCCGTCGCCTTACGAGTTGCATCTCTCGACTCGAATCCCTGATCGATGCGGTGTTCCACGGCCTCCACAACGATGATTGCGTCATCGACAACCAGGCCTATCGCCAAAACCAGCCCAAGAGAGACAAAGTGTTGATGGAAAAACCCAGCAATGGAAAAACAATGAAGGTTTCAACAAGGGATACTGGTACTGCCAGCAACCGAATAAGCGTAGCCTGCCAGCCGTGTAAAAACGCGAAGACTACAAGTACAACGAGCGCTAGAGCCTCAAGGAGTGTTAGTCCCATTTCGCGGATCCCCGCACTCACCGGCAGTGTGGTATCAAGTGCTACGTCGCTCTGCCAATTGTTTCAATCGTCGTTTGACGTTGTGTGCGACCTCTACAGAGTTTGCGCCGGGCAGCTGATAAACGGCGGGAATGCCGGAGGGAGCGTTATTGTAGCGAGCCGTAAGAGTATAGGCCTGCGCTCCCAATTCGATCCGAGGAACATCGCGCAGGTGAAGAACCGAGCCATCGTTCCCAGACCGGATTACGATGTTGCCGAATTGATCTGGTGATGTAAGGCGCCCATGCGTCCGCACTGTATAAGTGAATTGTTGATTCGCGAGTGCAGGTTCACCGCCAATCTGCGCTGCCGGATTCACGTTGCTCTGGACTCGGATCGCATTGATGACGTCCGTCGCTGTGACACCCAGCTTTGCAAGTTGATCAGGATGAATCCAAATCCGCATTCGCATACTGGCCACCGAATAGCTGCACACGGGAGACTCCAGGGACTCGTGTCAGTTCATCCTGAAGATTGATGATTCCGTAGTTGGCGAGAAAAGTTGCATCCAACAAAGCGACGCTCGGGTTGGACTACGAGAAATGAGGGCACGGTCCTTGGAGGTGGATCGTGAGTGACGCTCAACCGGCAACTCGCGAGAGCCCGGCCGCGCGCATGGGGTGATGGAGAGGCCGTATTACTGATGAAGCCGGGTGATGCCGGTGGAGGGAAGGGGCGTTAGTCGAAAGAAAACGCAAGAAGCGACGAAGCCAGAGGGATTGGCGATGATTTAGCGACCCCAGCAAGTGTTCAGAAGTTGCAGATGACGTTGGATGTCAAACGGAAGCGCATGAATCCTGCAGGGTTGAAACAGAGTGGATCGCGTTCACTCTCCTAGAATCTAAAGAATTCCTCGCGCAGATGTGCAGCGGTCGTCCCCAACTCGACGGGCCCTACCACCAAGGTACTATGGGAACCTCTTACCTGAGACCTGCGCTGGAATCGGCCCCAGGACCGATTGGCGCAGACGAGGTCGGTAGCTAGAATTCCAACTTAGAACGCCGACGACCTCACATCGGCTGCGATCACCATTCCCGTTCCCTGGAGCGCTACTTGCAAACCGGCCACGTTCAAGACGCCGAATTTCCTATGATGCTCAGTTCGATGATGGCCCTTCGCAAATTCACGCACAGCCAATGAAGACACGCCGATCGGGTCGACAAAGACTTTTCATGCAAGGAGAGGCTATGAAACGCAACTTGGTGTTTCCGATTGTTCTGTCCTTCGCACTCGCGCCGTTGGCCGTCGCCCAGATCGGTCAGAGTGAGCTTGCACAGCCCTCAAGCCCTGCTGAGGCACGCATCCAAAAAGAGGTACGTCACGAACTGCTGATGCTTCCATGGTTCGGCGTGTTCGATAACATCGCATTCCAAGTGGAGGGCGATACGGTCACGCTGTACGGTGAAGTAACCCGGCCTACGCTCAAATCGGATGCTGAAAATGTTGTAAAGCATATCGAAGGCGTTCAGCACGTGATCAATAAAATCGAGGTCCTGCCGCCCTCTCCGATGGACGACCAGCTGCGTCTGGCCCTGTATCGCGCCATCTATGGATATCCAGCCCTTGAGAAGTACGCCTTAGGCGTGCAAAAACCTATCCGCATCATCGTCAAAAACGGCCACGTCACTCTTGAGGGGGTAGTCGATAGCGAGACTGACCGAAACCTTGCCGGTGTCCGGGCCAACAGCGTCCCCGGAGTTTTCTCAGTGACGAACAATCTCCGGGTCGTTCCAAGATAGGTCTTTTTCTCAGATTCAACTACGGGCTTCCCAGATCGCCGCATCGTTGAAAATCGAGCTTACGCCAGTGGACTTGGGCGAATAGCAAAACTGCGAGCCGTGCAGGTTTGAAAATCTGTCTCTTCAAACTTGCGCTTCCAACCCGGCGAGGAGCGCACCCACTGCTTCGCTTGCGGCTCAAGTTGGTTATCGCTCGCCGGAGATCGTCGAGTGGAATGGACAACAACTGGCTCCATCTAAAGCAATAGATTGAAGACTTCAAACGCGCGCTCCCACATTCGCGTTGCAGGATGCTTCACCTGAGGATCAATGATCTTAAAGGTTCGCGCGAGGGCAAGGCTCAATCCACCTGCAATTGCTGGCAGGCGAGCCTCAGTTTCTTCGCTGTAGGGGAGATCGATTTGCGGCTCGGGAACTGATTTATCCAAAATGCGCTCCAGACCGATATCAAGGTCAAGCTTCTCAAAGGCATGGATACTCTCTTGAAGACCCTTGGTGATGGGAAGATCTCGCGGTTCCACCGTAGGCCTGTCATTGCTTTTCGCCGTGTGCTGGGCTACGAGCAACAAATCATCTATTTTCCGGTCGACAAAGTCGTAGTAACGCTTCATGTCCTCTTTATCAACCTCCAGTTCCGCAGCAGCTCGGAAAAAATGCTCGATCTGGTGGACACCCTGAACACGCTTGTACGGCCTCAGGTTGTGCACTGGCTGGAGTGGACCTACATTTTCAGTCGCCATTTTGTCCTCCTTTTGAAATCGGATGGCCGGGGAGTGAGACGCGGCTCAGCGGCAAGCTTCGCATGAGATGAATGCCTGCGCTTTTTATCGTTCGATGCTGGTCACATATAGTCGGGATTCTCTGTGCGATCCGACACTTGAACCTGGTCGGCGGGTCAGCTAAAAGGCGGTCAGATAAGCATTCACGCGAGGCCTAACCCGGGGGTTGTCAAATGCCCTCCTTACGACTGACCCTCTTGAGTTCGACAATTCCCGGTCGCACCGACAGCATCGCTTGATCACCAAAGTCTCCATTCTTGTCGGGTGATGGACAAATCATTTTGCAACTCATAGATTGTTCAATGCGCGACAGTGAATTCACTATAGATTGTGACCTGCAGAGCGACATTCTGAATACTCGGACACGCTCCTAGGATCCAGTTACGGCTTTCATAGCGAATGTTGGCTGGACGAAGCCGATATATCATTCCCAAATTGTGGCCGAACGCGTTTTCCATTTGCGAGAATGAACGGACTCGCACTTGACGCCTCCGAAGTGCCGCTTCTTGCGCGTCAGTTCATGGACGCTTGTTTTCATCAGCGGGAATCGAGCTTATCCAAATAAGCCTCTAAGCCAGCCGGAACGCATTGAGGGTTGCCAGACTGTGTCCGCGTCCGCGGTCAGGATCGATCACAAGGTCGAGCTTGGTCACAGATTCCAGTTGGACCGAATAATCTTCGATCTCCTGCACGGAGCCGGTTGGGCTGAAGGTCCATTGCTGGCGGATCACTTCGCGGTCTGTCTCCTTCACGGAAGAGTAGCGCAGCACGAACTCCTGTGAGCGCTCCACTTTGCGTTCAATAAAATTCAGATAGATTCGCCGAATGTGTTGCGGCGTATTGAAGAGCAGCGTGATGGTCTGCGGCCCGGGAGTGGCGGCGCGCCATCCAAGCTCATTCTTCTCCGGGTTCGTGCTCAGCGCATTTTCTATCGGGAAGGCCGGGTCTTCTGATGTGAGCTGTAGGCGAGCGATCGGGTCCAGATCGAGCCACTCAGCATGGCTGTGACTTTCTCCTGCAATCCTTCTATGTCCAATAATTTCCTTCAGCATCTGCCACCTCTACGATGAAGATTAGCGCATAGCTCTAAAGTTTGTAAGGCGGTCCAATTAGCCTCCCGTGAGGACGAATTCAGGTCAGCCGCGGGGCGGAGACGTCCCGGGGATTAGATGCGCGGGGAGGATGTGCGATAAAGTGCCAACGTTCTTAGTGAGATAAGCCGAAAGTCGTACGGGTATCTCTAACCCAAGACACAGCTTCTCCTACCTATCAACGCGCAATCTCTCTTTGATCTCTCGAAGAATTGTTTCAGACAGAGTGATCACCTACCATGCAAAATTGGTGGCCGATAGCGTTTGTGCTCCGCCAGGGAACTCGGAAAAAAGGCATGGTGCTCACAAGCTGTCGTAACGGCTCGTAAGAAAGCACAGAGAGAAGCTCAGACGGAATGGCGGCGCAAAAGGATGGTTTATGAAAAATGAACTGAACAATCGGACGTTGGCGGCAGGAATTCTCATGGCGTCTTGCCTGATGTCGATTCTTGCCTGCAACACAAACAAGCCTGCAGAAAACGCGCCGTCACCAAAGGCGGCCTCACCCACCCCTTCCTCGCCGGGACTTCAGCAGCAACGGGAGAGCGCCGAACAAGCGGCAAGGCCTGATGTAGAGCAGGAGCGGAAGAAGGAGGAAGAGCAGGCCTCGAAGAGTCTGGACCAGGATGCCATCGCCGCGATCAACGCCACTTCGAAAGCCGTACAGGATATCGCCGCCAATAACACGAAGGACGCTCTGGCCGACATCGAGCTCGCTACTGGGAAGATCAACATCTTGCTAGCGCGCAATCCGTCGACTGCTCTCATCCCGGTAGCTTCCGAGGTAGACGTCATCGATACCGCGCCGCACGATGAGGCGGCGCTCAAACGGCTCACTGCGGCGGCTGTTACCGCCGTGGAATCAAGGGATTTCCCGGACGGCCGGGTTCTTCTGCACGGTCTGATGAGCGAGATTCGAGTGAGCACTACCAATCTGCCCTTGGCCTCCTATCCGGAGGCGCTCAAGGACGCGGCGAAGGCTCTAGATAATGGCAATCCGAATGGCGCGAGTAACACTTTGCTCACAGCTCTCAACACCTTAGTCATCGTCGAGCAAACTACTCCATTGCCTGTCATTGTGGCGCGGTCAGCGATCACAGAAGCCGAGCAGAAGAGCAAAACGGACAAGGGCGCAGCACAAACTCTCCTCGAGGTTGCCCGGAACGAAGTCAATCGAGGTAAGGCACTTGGGTATAACCCAGGCGCAGATGAATACGCCACTCTAGACCATGAAATTTCCAGCCTTGAGAAGCAGGTTAAAGCCGGTTCTGACACTGCTTCCGTTTTCGCTCGTCTTCGTACTGAGCTGACAGATTTCATTCACCGGCACAAAAAACAACAAACGCTCGCGGCAGAGACCAACTTCCCGACGGGCCCCAAATAGAACGGAGACCGCTATGTCGAAGATCCTCAAGTCAGCTACTTATTTTCTATGTGCAGGACTCTTTGTTGCGCTGATCTCTTCGTCATTTGTCGAACGAGCATCAGCTATCCAAAACGCAGAGAACGCAGATGTACAAGACCTCCTATACCAAGCAAGGGAAGAGGCTGTGGGCTTGGACCGGGATGCAGACGAGATGGAGACATTTGTGCGCTCCGACCTTGACTGGCGGACACACGCAGAGTATCTGGAGCAGGTCAAAGAACACATAAATCGTCTGGCCGGCATCATTCAAAAGCTGCAAGCGGAGCGGGACAAGGCCTCTCCTTGGCAGCAGCAGACGATCGACCGCGTCATACCTCTATTGCGAGAGCTTGCAACCAATACGACGAATGCAATTAATCATCTCAACCAGAATCAAATCCGGCCGGTCTCCGGCAACTATCCGACTTGGCTTCATGAAAACGCTGAAACCGCTCACGAACTTGTTACCATGATCTCCAACACTATCGAATACGGTCGGACGCGAAACCGGCTTCAGAAGCTTGAGGAAGATTTAAACAAGAGCTAGGGGGAGCTAGGACCAGATCGTTTGATCAAGACGGTCAGACATCTATGGAGCCATGGATCCGAGCGTCAGGCGGACTGAGCGTAAGAGCAGGCGGCACAGGAACCGGCGGATGGAGGTTCTGCCAGCGCCAACTGGAGAAGGCGGGGCGGCGGGAGGATCAGCCCGCCTTCCCTCCAGACCAATCTGCTGCTGGTTCTTTGATCAGCTCCTTGAAGGTTTGTGCATCCAGCGTTTCACGCTGCAGCAGTTCGCGAGCAACCAAGTCCAGTTGGCCGCGGTGCTGCTCGAGTATCTGCTTCGACTCGGCGTATGCAGCGTCCAAGATAGTACGCACTTCCTCGTCAATCGCCCGGGCCGTTTCTTCGCTGCAATCACGTTGGATTAGACCATCGTCGGACAAAGGAAGAAAAGGGTTGCGGGGCTGCGCGCAGTGAAGCAGGCCAACCGACTTGCCCATCCCGTAAAGGCATACCATCTGCCGCGCCACCGCAGTCGCGTGCTCAAGGTCGTTTTCCGCCCCCGTGGTAATTTCATTGAACACGACTTCCTCAGCTGCCCGGCCGCCGAGCATGCCCTTAATTTTGTCGGTCAGTTCCGGCTGGCTCATCAGGTACTTGTCGCCCTCGGGCAGTTGCAGGGTATAGCCGAGCGCGGCCTTTCCGCGAGGAACGATACTGATCTTGTGGACAACGTCGGCATACCTGCTGTAGGCCGCTACCAACGCGTGGCCGACCTCATGATAGGCCACCCGGCGTTTGTCCTCCGGGCTCATCCGGCGGCTCTTCCGTTCCGGGCCAGCTGCGACCTTCTCTACCGCCTCTTCCAAGTCCCTCTGCGCAATGGTTGTACCGTCGTGCCGGGCCGTAAGCAGAGCGGCCTCATTAATGATATTCGCCAGATCTGCCCCAGAGAAACCAGGTGTCGATTGGGCAATTTTGCGTAGGTCAACATCCGAAGCCAGAGGTTTGCCACGAGTGTGGAGTTTGAGAATCGCAAGCCGGCCCTCGAGATCGGGTGCGTCGATCACGATTTGGCGGTCAAAGCGCCCGGGCCGCAACAGCGCACGATCCAGCACGTCAGGACGATTCGTGGCTGCCAACACCACTACACCGGCGTTGGCTTCGAAACCGTCCAATGCGACTAGCAGTTGATTGAGTGTTTGCTCCCTCTCGTCGTTTACGGCTCCGATATGCACGCCGCGTTGTCGCCCAATGGCATCCAGTTCATCAATAAACACGATGCACGGTGCACGCCCCTTTGCCTGTTGGAACAAGTCGCGCACGCGGGCAGCACCGACACCGACGAACATCTCGACAAACTCGCTCCCGCTGATGGAGAAAAAGGGCACCTTTGCTTCTCCTGCGACGGCACGCGCCAGCAAGGTCTTCCCTGTACCCGGTGGGCCTACCAATAAGACGCCCTTCGGGATCTTCGCACCCAAAGACTGGTAGCGCTCAGGCTGTTTCAAGAACGACACCACTTCCTCGAGTTCATATTTGGCCTCCTCACAACCCGCCACATCGTTAAATGAAACTTTTGTGTCCTGGTCGGCAACGAGCTTTGCCCGGCTTGAACCAAAACTCATGAGCGACTGGCCGAGCCCCTGCATCCTACTACCAAGGAATTGCCACAGCAAAAACATTAAGCCGATGGGCAGAACCCAGGCCCACAAAAATTGAGTCATAAACCCAGGCCGGACACCGGTGAACTGCACTCCAGCCTTCTCCAAGTCCCGTACCAAGTCGGGATCTTCGACACGAACAGTGCGAAACATGAATGCTTGTGGTGTGTTGGGCTGAGTAGACTTGTTCCCCGGTTCTTCCGATTTGGATGGGGGGGCATTGGTGGTTTGAGAAGCAGCTTTTGTTTCAGACGATTGCGTGGCTGCTGGCGTCGGTCTCGGCGTCGCTTGCGTAGGCTTGGGCTGAATCTTGCCCACAATCTCCGTCTCCTTGACCCAACACTCGACTACTTCGCCGTTTTTGAGATGCTCCTTGAACTCGCTATAGGGAATGGCCCGAAATACGACCTGCCGGGCTGCTTCTTGCCAGACCCATAACATACCGAGTGTGAAGATGAAGTACCAAATGAGCGGCTGCCACAGGGTCGGCGGACGTTCTGATTTTTTCTTGGAGCTGGGCAGAGAGGGTTGCATATCGCTTCTCCATCGGCCTGCATCGTCGATCTATGTCTTGTTTGATGCGCTCTTCAATAATCTACTCCTAACTAATCTGGAGTGGCACTCGTTTGAAACTTCAAAGTCGAGGACCAGGGGCTTGGCAGCCCGAGGCTAAATGCACAAAGCTGGTCGACTTGTCCTTCACGGTAGGGTTGGAGCAATTCGCTCCGCTTTCCATGAAGATGGCCGCGCCATTTTACGACGTCACTGAATGATTCAGTTGAGTGAGCATCGGTCCTCGTACTTAGTGCCTAGGTACTTTGTGGACCTCAATGCGACGGGCGGGTGGTCTGACCCAAGGGTGCGCATACGAATGTACGTAGAACCCACGATTGATCCATACCCGGTCCCAGGGCGTGTGGTCGATGACGATATCGTGGCGTCCCCACAAGAATCCTACCTGAGCCCAGCCCCAGGGTGTGAAGGCTCCTCCCAGCACGATCGCCGGCCCAAAGCGTATGGCTGCACCAATCGCAAATCCAGGACGGGGTGGCGCAAAGACGAGTGCCGGGTCGTACTCGGGCAGGTAAATATACTCAGGGTTGACGGGCTCGATTGTGATGTAGCCCGCATCGTTGCGTACGTAGGCGTATGGATTGGACTTCAGATATCCATACTGAAAGGCTTGTCTCCGCAATCTTTGCACCGCCTCCATCACGTCCTCTCGCTGGTTCAATACGGCAGTGCCAAGTTGCTGGGTCCAGCTCATGTCTCGCGCCATCATATTCAAAATCGATGGAAATGGGAGCAGCGCGATTACCGCCGGATCCCAGGAGAGGTTATCGGCACGAATGGCGGCAGCCAACTCCTCGCCATGGATATAGGCGTGCGCGTTCGCCCACTCTGCAGCCTGGGGAATCTCGCTCCAATACGTAGACGCGACCAGAATGTGGGCCAAAAGCGGATCGGGATAGAGCGCGATTCTGGCAACCATTGAATCCAACTGTTGTGCAGTGAACATCGGGCCGGGTGGTGGAGGCGGCGGAGTCTCAAGCGACGGTGGAGGTGGAGGTGGTGGAGGCGGCGGCGTATATTGGCCAGCTCCTTGCGGCCCCTGAGCTGTGGTAGACGGCGCTATAGAAGGGCTCGGCGGTGATGGGGTGTATTGACCAATCAATGGACCAATCAAGGGAAAACTTATCAGAATGACAAAAAGAGGGAAGACGCAACACAAAAGCAGGTTGCGGTTCATGGAACGACGCAAAAACCAAAGGATGACGGAACGAGATCTCGTGCCCTTGTGCTGCTTGAGGTAGATCATGATCAGTACCTCTTGAGAATCACTAGGAGCGCATCAGCAGACCTCACTATTTTCCCGGCGGTGGGGGGAAATTTTCGAAGAGCTTCTGTACAGCTTTGTTGAGGGCCTTGATGTTCTTTTCTGAACTATCCGACAGCGACTCGACTGCGACTCCTCGCCAGAGTAAACGTTCCGTGCTGGTATCAAATATGTCCACCACCAGGTCCCCTTCCTTATAATTTTCGATAGTTGTAGTCGAAGTGCCGAAGCCACGCCAGTGCCAGCCTCCGAATCCGTCGTAAAACGTCACTAAAGTGGGCTTCGTGCGGGTGGCCTGAACCGCCATCACTGTTGTATCACCACCCTCAGGGACATAGGTCCAGCCTTTCACTGTCAATTGCCCAGCGATGGCTGATTCCACTCGACCATCCCAGAGGGGATTTATGGTGACCACTCTGCCCCAGGAAAACGTCTTATATTTGGAGAAGTCTGCCCCGCGGTCCCAGTCGACAAGGACTTTTTGGGAGAGTGCAAAATGTGTTGGCACCAAAGCCAGAATGAGTAGAACTGGGAATGGGAATAGTGGTTGGATCCTAGCTTTCATCATAGGAGCTCCTTTGTTGGATTGCCGTATCGGAGGTAGGCGTGGTCACGAAAGTTGATACTTAACTGAGAAACGAGAAATTGATACATTTTCGCGGATGAAGATCCTGAAAAAAGACCCTGCACAGCAGAACCCATTGAGAACCAACGAAAAAGTTTCTGCCATGCAGGGAAACCTCTGACGAGACACGAGAAACAGGCGTGGCAAAACCAACTCCATCGGTCAGGTAACAGGCGCGAGTAACTCAGGTATGCGGCGGAGAAGCTCGAAGATACCATCAGCCTTCGAAATGAATAAATCTACGTTCTGCATATGAGTTTGGGGGATCAGGAGCACACCGGAATAGAGTACTATTCTTAGCTTAGGTTGCGTCTGCTTTAAGCTGTCGGCGAGCATGCAACCATTCATTCCCGGCATATCATAATCAAGAATGGCAAGGTCGAAGGTTCCCTTTGCAGTCAGATACATCGCCAAGAACGGGTCCGTCGCGGTAACTACGTTGTAACCTTGTGAGGCCATGACATGGGCGCGCAGGTCCATCTCTCGCGCATCATCATCGACAAGCAGGATTCGTGATTGTGGGGATGCCAACGCCGTGAAGTTTCCAGTAGTCATCAGCGGTTCGTGAGCCATTCAGGTCTCCAGCATTCTTACTTGGTGCTTTTGAGTCAGACCATGACCGTAATTCTGTTCTCCACGTCGGTGATTCCCGGAGCCAGCCATGCGACCCTCTGGGCCTCCTGCCTTTCCGCCCAGGAACGTACAGTTCCACTCAGGATTGCTTTGGTTCCCTGAATTTCCACTTTAATCCCCTCTGCATCGAGCTGAGCATTGCGGACCAATGCATCCTCAATTTTCTTCTTGAGATCGGTCGGGCTGGCCTTTGGCTTTACGCTGATGAGATTGCTCACCCCTCGAACCCCCCAAAGCCGCCGCACCGTATCTTCGGCCTCTTGCCTCTGGTGTTGCCACTCCACATCGCCCTCAAGGGTGACCCAACCTTTGGATACCGTCACTTTGATGCGATCAGCAGGGACGGCTGAATTCCATGACAGGGCACGAACTGCGGCAGCGGCGATATCGGCGTCGGTCCGTTCAGTTGCAATCCGAACTTCGATGTCATTTGCTACTGCGCGAACACCGTAGACGCGGTGAGCAGCCTCTTCGGCGCGCCACTTCTTTAAATATGAGTCGACCCAACCTGTCAGAGTGACGACACCGTCTTTGGCGATGACACCGATTTCATTTACTTGGACCTGAGGATCAAATTTCAGTTCCTCGATGACGTCTTCCTGAAGTTGCCGGTCGGTCTTGCTCGAAGTCAACGTTGTCATAATGCTGCTCCTTATGGTGAATCCTGATTGTTAGCGAAGCGATCCTTTCGCCGGTTCAGAGGTCCGCGGCGAAGATCATTGTCATTGGCGGATGCTAGCTCCAGAATCAAGCTCGGAACAATTCCTCGTCAGACGGAAGCCTGATTGCGAGGGAGATTGTAGAGTCACGTCCGCAACTAGCCTAAGACGGTGATAGGACCTTAGCCCTATAGGATTCGCTCGGGCATTCTGGCAAACTGCAATCAGCTAGGTCTTTGACCGTTTGATTTCGTGTGTTGAGGGTCGCGGTACCCCAGGTCTCAAAATCGAGAACTGGGCACCCACTGTAGGACAACGACAGACGTTCAGACACCTAGTGGGTTCGGCATGCGGTTTAATGACGTTCCTCACGGAGGCAACGATGGCGACTCTTTCGTCGGTTGCGAATTTGGGTAGTGTCCCTCAGAGATGGATATGGTCTCTTCTGTTGGGAATCGCGCTAGTGGTGCTAGGCGCTATCGGATTTGTGTTCGCGCCTGCTGCGACGCTGGCCACCGTCATGGTGTTCGGCTGGATTGTCATTTTCAGCGGAGTCATTGAGGCGGTCCAGAGTTTCTACATGAGGACGTGGCAGGGAGTATTTCTCCATCTGATTGGGGGATTGCTCGGAATCCTGATTGGTTTCCTCGTAATTACCCATCCCCTCGCCGGTGCTCTCGCATGGACGCTTCTCTTTGCGGCTTTCTTTACAGTCTTCGGTATTCTCAGGATCGTTGGGGCCATTCTTCTCAAATTTCCTACTTGGCCTTGGGCAGTCCTTGACGGGGTGATTGGTACTCTGTTGGGTTTTCTCTTGTGGGCGGAATGGCCTTGGTCCGGCTTCTGGTTTTTGGGTGTGACGGTGGGCATCTTTCTGGCGATGCGTGGCTGGTCTTATATCATGTTGGCGCTAGCCCTGCGAAAGGCGCAAAGTACGATGAAGAGTACTGCGTAAAGATGTTTCCCGCTATGCTGTGGTAGGCGTGGACCTGTTTGCAGCGTTTGCCGATAGAGAGCGGATTTGCTATTGCTAAGGCCGCGCCCCAAGCTCGCACAAGGGAAGCTTTACTCGACCGGAAAAGCCGCGTTGGGACAGCGAACAAATAACGGAGGGCGGCTTCGAGCCGCCCCGCTTCGTTTCTGGTTTATCCCACTTTAGGCCGCGGAAGCGTCAATCGAAATCTGCCAGGCAGCCCCGTACATTTGAAGTTCTATAGGGGGCTGCCGGATGATGGACAGGGTGCCGCTCGGGAACTCCGACGGACAAGCAAATGTTTCCTGCGGCCGGGATATTTCTAGCATGGTCTTGTGGACGTTCTCCGCACTTGCCCAGCGCGCTACATCGGCCTGAGATAGAATTCCGACGCAAGTGCCGCTCTGGTCGATGATTGGAATTCTGCGAACCTGGCGCATTTGCATCAGTCTCTGACAAGACGTCAAACTCTGCTCCGGACTGCATGTTACCGGGTCTCTCGTAAGAAAGGACCCCACCGTCGTTGTCTTTGGGTTCAATCCCAGAGCGACAACGCTGACGCAGATGTCACGGTCCGTGACGATACCTTCAATCCGTGCCGGATTCGTGTCTGAGAGGACGGGCACGCAGCCAATATTCCAATGGATGAGGGCTCTTGCGACGTCTTCCGCCGTATCGCTGATCCGGCAGCAGACAGGATTGGGAGTCATGATCTCTCTAGCTTTCATGAAATGGGCTCCGATCGCAGCACTTGGTTGTGCTCGAGATGATGTGTTGAGGAACAGCACTTTCTGGAGAAACGCAAGCAATGTTGCGTCATACCGAGTGAGGCTATGAGATTAGATGCTAGGGAAGGGCAGCTATCGATAACAATTCGTAGACAGGATGAGGTGCGATAAAGAGCAAGTGAGTAGGAATCCCTACGACCAATGGTTTAGGACCATTGGCCGCTCGTATCCGAGGGCGGACAAATTGCGGGAGAGGCCAACGAAAGTCTTTAGAGGTCTTTGGGGGGCCGTGGATCAGCCTATACTTCGCCGGGCTTGGGTCTCGACCGTTTGATTTCGTGTATTGAGGTTCGCGTATCCCAGGTCTCAAAATCGAGGCCTGGGGGCGACCCACTGTAGTACAACAGCCAGACGCTCAGAAACTTAGTGAATAGGCAGTGTTTGCCGACGGGAAGCCGGGATAGGTTCCAATGGCAATGGGACAAAGACGAAAACCCGGGCGCCTTCGCCTGGGGCGCTATCAATCGCGAAAGTACCGCCCAGTTGAGCCGCCCGCATCCGCATGCTGCTGAGGCCAATTCCTCCGTGCTCCCGTCCGTGCTCCTTGGACAAGCTCGTTGGTGCGAAGCCTTGGCCGTTGTCGCTGATTGAGAGCTCCAAACCTTGTCGGTTTTGAACCAATGCGATTCGAACCGTGCTTGCCCGCGAATGTTTCAGAACGTTGCCCAAGGCCTCTTTGCCGATCCGCACCAGCTCGCGTCGGGCGTCCGGAGTAAGGGAACGGGGCTCGTCGCAGAGAGCGAGCTCTAGCATGATAGGCGTGCCGTCAAAAAGGTGCCGTGACATAGAGGACAAAGCTATGCGAAGGTTTTCTCCCTCGAACGCATCGTGGGACAACATCCATATAGAGCGCCGGACTTCGGCAAGACTTCTGCGCGCGGCCCGCTGCGCGCTCAGCAGCCGATCTCGGGCCTGCACCAGATTTGTCGAGAACTCGTCTTCCACTGCCTCGAGGGCCGACTGGAGCTGCAGGCCAATTGCAGTCAGGTCTTGAGAAATCGTGTCATGAACATCCGCGGCAATACGGCTGCGTTGCCTTTCAAGCGCATTTTCAAGCAGGAAGTCCCCCGCTTGCTTTCGCTGTGTAATATCCACCAGTGAGCCGACCGCTCCGATGACTCCCTGAGAAAGCGTGATAGGCCATATAGCCAGAAGCA
Source organism: Acidobacteriaceae bacterium (assembly GCA_036500845.1). Lineage (GTDB taxonomy): Bacteria > Acidobacteriota > Terriglobia > Terriglobales > Acidobacteriaceae > PALSA-350. The sequence continues at coordinate 1,780 of DASYBJ010000006.1, read as the reverse complement.
AAGTGCGCAAACGAGCTTCGGGCCGCACCAGACTGTACTTCTGCACGATCACCTCTCCGTGGACAGCCTTCATCCAGGGCAATTTTTTTTGTGTGATCCGCAGGCCGGCTGGATCAAGGAGTGTGGCCAGTAGATTCTGTGCGAATTTCCGAGAGTCATCCTCCGGTTCGATTTGAGCCAAACGTTGCGCCGCCGCGTTCACGAAGATGATCTCGCCTTTGATGTCGCACACGAACATGGGCAGCGGTGCCTGCCCCACGATAGCCTCTAGGAACGGATTCGGACCAAGGCCTTCGTTTCTGGTCCCCTCTACGGTTTGTGCGAGTAACTCACTCCCAGTGTCGCTTGACAGAGGGTCGCTGCCCGAGCCACGCCTCGACTTACTCATTTTAAGCCTTCCTTTTTCCCGAGCCGTACTACTCCCGCAGGCGCACGGATACCTGTACCTCTCTGCGTCGTCGCTCGCAGCTACTCTGAGCGAAGCTATTTTTTCGCGTGTCGTTGGTCGAAATAGGGCTCGGATCTGACACGAGGCCGCGATGTATCCGATACATCTCCGGTAGCGGTCGAATCCATATTGATCAAACCACGATTCAGCACGGAAGCGATGGCTTCAGTTCTACTGGTGACCTGGAGCTTATCGAGAATGTGCGTCATGTGTACTTTCACAGTGGATTCGCTAATGTTCAAACGAGAGGCTATTTCTTTGTTGCTCCTTCCTCGGACGACCTCACGAATCACTTCCATCTCGCGGGTTGTCAGGCCACGGTCGGCTACGCGCTTGGCGAGCTTCGACCCGACGGGGGGTGGGATCCAGGTTTGATCCTCCATCACCGATTGAATGCATTCGAGCAGGTCCTTCGCCGGTGCATCTTTCAGGATGTACCCCCTCGCACCCCCTCGGAGCGCACGATATACATCCTCTTGAGTCTGATAGCTGGAAACGATAACAATGCGGGCCATCGGTACGGTCTTGAAGACCGCAAGCATGGCTTCCACACCGTCCATCAGCGGCATTCGCAAGTCGAACAATGCGATATCCGGCATGAAAGCAAGAAACCTGTCCACGGCTTCGCGTCCATTGCCAGCCTCAGCGATCACTCGCATTTCTGTTCGCCGGCCTATCAGGGCCACTAAACCTTCGCGTACCACGGGATGATCGTCGGCAATCAATATGGTGTAAGGCTCGACTAGAGTATGCAAGGTATCTGGGGCTACTTCGACAGGAGCGCTGAATCTAGTGGTGTTATGCATCTCTGCCTTCCTTGATCAACGTTGAGAAGTAGATGGCGAACAAAACGCTCACTACATCGGAGCAAAGAGAGGAGACTCAAGGACGGAGATGCCAACAGTCGTTTCGTTGGTTGGCAAGTTACCCAGAAATAACATTAGGACAGTTTCGCAGCGCCTTGCATGTTTCAAAATCGTCTCTAAGCGTGTGAAGGTCCGCCTGATAGCTCTCTCTGAAACCGAGTTGTCAGACTGGAAAAAGGAATCTTCAGGCGTTGTTCATTTCAACACGGCGAAATCGAACCCCAGATCCAATCTTGCGGAATGCCAGTGACTTTCTGAGGCAGGCGATTTATGGCCTCGGGCGAACCCATCCCAAATGAGGCTTCAGATCATGCTCAAGTTCAGCGCGAAGACCGTGCCGGTCCACACGTTCACGTGTTGGCCTACTTGCAGGGACTTCCTTCGGCAGCTTGCGCTTCCTTTGCGTTCGTCCAACGGACTGGAAACAGAAGGGCCGGTTTCCTCTCGCCACGCCCTTCAAGTCAAT
>DASYBJ010000005.1:0-3989 GCA_036500845.1 Acidobacteriaceae bacterium | reverse complement strand
TTGCCTGCGCAGGACCGCCTCCAAATCCTGCGGATGAATATTCAGTCCGGCTGAGGTGACGATGACGTCGCTCTTGCGGCCCGCGAAAACCAACTCTCCTTGCTCATCCCGTGTAACCAGGTCGCCAGTGGCCAGCCATTCTTCTCCGCGCGGCTCCATGCGGCCGTTCTGCCATAGTCGATCGGCGATCGAAGCTCCCCGAACCAGGATCTCTCCTCCCGCGCCGATCTCGACTTCCCGGCCACGAAGCGGCCTGCCGATGCTGCCCCTCGTGCTCTTGAACGGATGATTCAGCGTCACCAAGGCAGTAGTTTCCGTCATCCCGTAACCCTGGATGAGGGCGAAGCCAGCCGTAGTCCAGAAGTTCTCCAGGTCGGAAGACAAAGAAGCTCCCCCGCAAAGGAAAGCCCAAAACTTGTATCCGAATCGGCTGTGCAGCTTGCGGAAGCGCCACCAACGCTTCGCAATCGGCTGCCTGGCAGACTCAGCCGGCATCTTCGGAAGTTCGGGAAATTCAGCAGTCACTTGGGCGCGCAACAGCTCGAGCACGCGCGGTACCGCTGCGAGAACTGAGACTCGCTCCTCGCGAATGGTTCGGATCAAACGGGAGGCCTCCAGGCGCGATTCGTAGTGGACCTCGGCAGCGATGAGCGGCGGCACCCAAAGCCCAATGAACTGCCCGAAGACATGGCTGAGCGGGAGTGTATGCAGAAAGCGAAGGGGATGGACCAAGCGTTCGTAGTGCAGATACTTCCCGATCTCCTCCTCCACCGGATCGAGGGAGGCCAATACGTTGCCGTGGGTATGCACGATTCCCTTCGGCTCGGCGGTCGTCCCCGAAGTAAAGATGATCTGCAGAACGGTTTCGCGGGAAAGCTCTGCAACCGGAGCGTACTCGGGCGGAGGCAGAGTGCTTGCAAATGCCGAGAAATCCAACCGCGGCGGCGCCGCCACGCTGCCAAGCCGATCGAGCTGCTCCGGGTCCCCCACAACGAGCTTCGGCTGCACCTCTGCGGCCACACGGCGCGCGAAATCGGCGCTGCCCGCCGCATCGAGGGGCACCGCAATCACTCCACGCAAAACGCAGCCGAAGAAGGCCGCAACCCACTCAGCCGAATTCGTGCCCCAAATCAGCACGCGATCGCCCACGCAGGTGTCGAGCTGCGCGAGCTCGTTCGCGAATCGGGCGCTCAACTCCGCCAAACCTTGCCAAGTTGTAGGGAACCGGCGATTGCCGCGATGCGTGACTACGGCGATCTGGTGTCCATGACGGCGAAAGTCTTCAATCAGGCTCGCAAGGTGCGGTCGCACCAGTTCAGTGTGGCACAAAGGCCAGACGGAATGGCTTGCGCTGCGCTGCTCGCTGATCTTCCCGCGACGTCGAGTCGGAGGCGAGATCCAAAACTCGGACCGGCCGAGGTCAGGACCCGGCGTAGCTATGCTCTAGAATGGGGCCTTGGGTCGAATGAGGCCCGCGTAGCATCTAACGTTCGGTTCAAGTCAAGCAAGGGAGCTATTTTGGCGGAAACAATTTACGACATCGCAATTCTCGGGGGTGGTCCGGCGGGCTATACGGCTGCCATTCGAGCTGGTCAATACGGTCTGAAGGTTGCCCTTATCGAGCGGGATGACAAGCTCGGCGGTACCTGCCTGCACTGGGGATGTATTCCGACCAAGTCTCTACTGTTCAATGCGGAAGTGTATGACCATCTCAAGCACGCCAAAGACTATGGAATCGAGGGCGTCGGTAAGGTCGAAATCAACTGGCAAGCCATTCTCAACCGCAAAGACGGGATCGTTACCAAGCACGTGAAGGGCTTGGATTTCTTGATGCGCAAGAACAAGGTCACCGTTGTTCGCGGCACCGGCAAGCTCACTGGGCCGGCAAAGGACGGCATCCATACGATTCAGGTCGACGCACAGAACGGGCAGCAGCCGGTCAAGGCGAAGAATCTCGTGATCGCCACCGGCTCGGACGCAAAGTTGCTGCCGGGTCTTGAGGCCGATGACCGCATTCTGACAAACATGGAGATCCTCCGGATCTCACAGATCCCCAAATCCATGGTGGTCATCGGGGCCGGGGCCGTTGGTGTCGAGTTTGGTTCCATTTTCAAGAGCTTCGGCAGTGAGATCACGATTGTCGAGTACCTGCCTCGCCTGGTTCCCAATGAGGATGAGGACGTGAGCAAAGAGTTGGCGCGCGTCTTCCGCAAGCGTGGCATCGACACCCACACGGGCGCCAAGGTCGAATCAGTCGAGAAGACAAACGATGGCGTGAAGGTGACCTTTACTGCTTCCGACGGTAAGCAAGTCGTCAAAGAAGCCGAGAAAGTGCTAGTGGCTGTTGGGCGCGCCCCGCGTACAGAAAACATCGGGCTCGAGAAAACAAAGATCAAGCCTGAACGCGGTTTCATCAAGACCAATGAGTGGATGCAAACCGATGAGCCTGGAATCTTTGCCATCGGCGACATCGTCGCAGGACTGCCGCAGTTGGCGCACGTAGGCGCGATGTGCGGCATGGTGGTGGCCGCTAAACTCGCGGGGAAGCATGCCCGGCCGGTGCGCCGCGAGCGTATTCCCGCCTGCACCTACTGCGAGCCGCAGATCGGAAGCGTTGGACTCACCGAAGCTCAGGCCAAAGAGAAGGGACTCACCCTCAAAGTAGGAAAGTTCCCGTTTTCAGCAAACTCGAAGGCGTCGATCGTCGACGCGCACGAAGGTTTCGTGAAGGTTGTCGCAGATGCAAGATACGGCGAAATTCTCGGTGTACACATTATCGGGCCACAGGCTACTGAGCTGATCGCCGAGGCGGTTACCGCGATGCAGCTGGAGGCGACGATCGAGGAGATGATGTTCACGATTCACGCCCATCCCACGCTCGCCGAGGCGATGCTGGACGGATTTGGCAGCGTGGAGAACCTGGCCATCAATGTGTGAATAGCGAACCGCTTTACCAGCTGACCGGTTTTTAGCTGAGTTGTTATGCTTTCTCTCGTCTATCTCGGTCGTGTGGGTTACCAGGAAGCTTTGGCTTTGCAGGAGGAGTTGACCCAGCGGCGCAAGCAGGAGCTGCTCGGCGACGTGCTTCTGCTGCTCGAACACCCTCCTGTCTTGACACTGGGCCGCAACTCCAGCCGGAAAAACATCCTCGCGAGCGATCAGGTGCTCGCAAACCGTGGGGTTACGATCTTTGAAACGAACCGCGGCGGCGACGTAACCTATCACGGCCCCGGGCAGCTCGTGGGGTATCCGATTCTCGATTTGCGGGGATACACGCCCCGGTTGGGTGCCGTCGAGTATGTGCGCAAACTCGAAGAGGTCCTGATTCGCTCTTGTGCGGATTACGGCATCCTCACCCAACGCATTCCTGGGCGAACAGGTGTGTGGACGATGGCAGGTGGCCGGGTTCAGGAGAAGAAGATCGCGGCGATCGGCGTCCACATCTCGCGGGCTGTCACCTCCCACGGCTTCGCCCTAAACGTCACCGCGGATCTCAAAGACTTCGATTGGATCGTGCCCTGCGGAATCGCTGATCGCGGCGTAACCAGCGTGGAGGAAGAAGTCCATCTGCAAACTTACCCGGTGCCGTCACTTAAAGAAGTGTCGAATTCGGTTGCGCGCCATTTCGCTCGTGTCTTCGGCAGGCAGGTTCTTTGGGTGGACTCGCTCGAAGAGCTCACGCTTAGGGCCTGTTAACACTAATAGGCTGTCTTATTAGTGTTAACAGGCCCTAATTCAGTCCCTCTACTGAACAATGGCGCCTAGCGCACGTGGCCTCGAACGATCGCTTCCTTCGGAAGAGGCCACAGCAAACCGCCCCAGGTCTAGCCCAATCCCTTGCCTCAATGGAGTGGCCCGTTCAGGGAGCCTTGTTCTTAAGAATGCTCTAGAATGGTGAGTCTGCTTGAACGAAGTTTTGAAGGGGAAACCATGCCGACGGAAGTAATCATGCCCCAAATGGGCGAGTCGATCTTTGAAGGCACCATCAC
>DASYBJ010000004.1:0-13936 GCA_036500845.1 Acidobacteriaceae bacterium | reverse complement strand
GCGAGCGCGACCATCGAAGCAAGACCCATTGCGATTGTTCTCATTTGTGCCCTTTCCAATCAGTTCGAGGCCTGCGCAATGGAATCTGCCACCAGTGCATGTTGGGCATCATATCGCGATCGAAGCCCGCCTTGAAAAATGTCCCCAAATCATGTTCTGAACAGATTGTCGCTTATCTCAGCAAGAAAGCGGCCTTGCTCGCGAAGAGAAGCTGATGACGGTACCGTTTTGGTCAGCTGATCCGATTTAACCGCATTGCCGGGCGCCAAATTGTAAAATCCGCCTGTGTAGATTCGGAATAGGCCGCTCTTTCCGGTTAGCCTTGATGTTCCAAGCTTTTCCCCCGGTTATCCCGACCAAGCCAGAGCGCAACGAGATATTGATGATAGATCCCGTCTTGTTCGGTCGCATAGCGCGGATTTCCGATCATCTGGATTGTGGAGCGAGCGCAACGCGGTCCAGAAAGGTGTTCCTCGACCCGCGTCCTGTAGACCATAGAAGTTCCGAGTCTCAGGTCTCTCGCAACTTCGGCAACCACTGCCGTGCTACTGCGATCAAGCAGCCCGTCGAGCGCACTGGCTCGCCCGCCACGAGGGAGACCAGGGCAAACCGGGGGCTACGCAGAAGTCGGTCATTCTCAATGGGTTCACTCGCCGTGATATTTGCGGCTTTGAAGGTTTTACAAATTGCGACGATCTGCTGCGCTTCTAATAACGTGCACAGCATGATGCAGCTCCGTGAAATTATCAATTCCGTGCCCGGTTACGCGGCATCAGTCCGTCGATCTGGCGCCGGCTTCTGCGTAGCCCCCGGTTTGCCGTGGTCTCCGATTGGTGAACCCGCGCTTGTGCGCTCCGTAAAACGAGCGATGCTGGCCGGCGGCGATCTGCCGATCGTTTCAGCCAACGCGCCCCGCTCGATCCCAGGAATCGATTTTTCTGATCACCTCAACTACTGGGCTTTGGGCTACCCCGCTGTGATGCTCACCGACACGGGGTTCTACCGCAACCCGAATTATCATGCGGTGGGGGATATGCATGACACGCTCGACTATCAGCGCATGGCGAAGTTAGTCGATCAAATTGAATCCGCGGTGATGTACCTTGCGAGGTGAACGCCTGCTTGCAATTCGCATCTCGTTCGGATGCCAGCATGCTATTGCAGTCCGGTTCAAGTTTTGGCATTCTCGCGGACGCCGGCATCGCTTCTATAGACATAAGTGTGTCCCACTGCCCTTAAAAAACCGCAGAGGGCTAAAGCAGTTCCCAGGAGGGCAGCGAGGACCTGCACACCCTCGCGCCCGCGGGTTTCAGTTCAGGGGAATCTCGTTGGCGAAGGATTGGACTTTATCAAAGTAGAGTTTGGGCGCGGCTTGGAAGATGTCGTTGTGGCCGGCGTTGGGGATCCAGAGATGTTGTTTGCCGGAGGTGCGCATGAGTGACGCGTCCTTATCTCCTTTGGGCTGCGCGTTGTGGAAGACCTTCTGTCCGTGGGCGAAGGGGATGACTTCATCGGCTTCTCCCTGGATCACGAGGACGGGCATGCGGACGTTCCTGATCCGCCGCGCGTTGGGAAATTTGTCCCAGGGGACGAGTGGAACTTTCGTTAGCACGGTAAAGGCTGATCGGAACGGAGCAACAAGGATGAGCGCTGCGGGACGCTGATCTTGATCTGCGATGGAGAGTCGTTCCGCGAGTTCGACTGCGGGCCCGCTTCCGACGGAGGTTCCGTGGAGGATGATGAGTGAAGGTGAAACCCTGAGCGTGTTGACCAGGTACTCCCACGCGGCGTACTCGTCGGCGTAAATGCCTTGTTCGGTGGGAGTCCCGGTGGAGGTTCCGTATCCGCGGTAATCGTAGGCGAACACGGCGAATCCTCGGCGTCGATATTCTTCGTAGAGCTCGCGGTTTTGGCCGATGTCTTCGGCGTTGCCGTGACTCATCAACAGCGTGAATCGGGCGTCCGGATTGGGGAGATAGAGTGTGGTGATCGAGGCGGCGCCCGTGAGCGTGTGAGGTCCGCTGGCCCCGGAAGTGATGTGGAAGAGCTGGTACGGAGCCGTTATTCCATGATCGCTATACGATGATGGCTGCGGCTGAAAGATGATGCGATCCGATCTCCTCGCAACCCAAAGGAGCCCAACGTAGAGGACGACGAGGGTGAGGAGGAACGACAGCATTAGGCGCTGGATGAGGCGGAGCATGGGTCTCTAGAGTTCTTCTTGCTCATCATCGGTATAGGTTCGTCGGTATAGGTTCGTCCATAGTATTCATGACATTTCAGCTTTGCAGCAACACATGTCTTGTTGGCGCCCGATAAATGAGGGACGCGTCTTGAAAACCATTCGCAGCTTTATCTATCTCCTATTTCTACTGAGCACCGCCGGTTTCGCACAGGAAACGCAAAGCGAAGTTGGCTTCCAACTCGGAGTTGACCATATTCCCGAGAGCACGACTGCTCAGGGGGCTTCCCTCAGATTTGGCAACAGCATCACATTTTCGGCCGCGTATGCCCGACACTTGGTAGGGAATAGAACCTCTCTTGCTGCTGAAATTCCTTTCGCTGCCTCCCCCAGCCACAGTGTCACAACGGCGAACGCAGGACGCATCAGTAGTCTGGCTTCGCTTTACGTCACTCCTTCACTGCGATTGAAATTCCTGAGTGGGAAGCGCGTCTCGCCGTGGTTCTCCGCTGGCTTTGGCTATGGCCTGTACCAGGGCAGCGCGTTTTTCAACAACGGGACAAAGAACACGAACGTGTTCCGCAACACCGCGGCGGCCCAGTTCGGCGGCGGCGTGGACTTCCAAACGCCCTTGCGCATCCTTTTCCCGATCAGCCTGAGGGCCGAGATCCGTGATTTCCATACTTTGGATACGCCTAGTTTTGGCGTACCAGTAGGCCACTCGACGCAGGACAACATCATCACCTCTGGCGGTTTCGTCATTCATTTCTAGTGAGATTTGGGAAGGCAATGTTGAAAGTCTCGGTCTTGACCATGTTCGTATTCGACCTGTGCTCAGCAGTAGGAACGTTGCTTCCCAACTTGCTCGGCAATTGACTCCCGAGCAGATCGTCGTTCTCGAGACCTGGCCAGAATTTGTGCCAGAAGGTCCTCGGCACAACCAGCACCATTCCCTATCGACCCAAGCACACCATACGCCCTTCACTGCATTCACCCTGACCGGGGTGAATTTCCTTATCAAGATGAGCTGGCCATAGGACTGGATCCTAGGACCGTACCTCCACGACAATCCTCCTAAGGATGGCCGGCTAGGAAGGTAGACTGGCCAGACACACTTACAAGTTAGACTTGCAAGTTAAACTGTAAACCGTGTACATTGTTTTCATGGTGCAGCGGAACAATCTCGAAAGCCAGACCACGGAATTGGTGCTGGCATTTGGGCTGCTCATGCGGCGGCTCCGGTCGGCTACGCCGTCGGAAACGCATGGACTTTCCTGGACACAAATGGCCGTCCTCAAGCGCCTTGACACAGAAGGACCCACAACTACTGCCGACCTGGCGCGTGCGGAGGGTGTGAAACCGCAGTCCATGGGAACCGCCATTGCGGCGCTAGAAGAGATGGGCTTAGTGGAGCGTAAGCCGCATGCGAGTGACGGACGCCAAATGAACATCCAGGTGACGGCAAGAGGTGCAGCTATGCGGAAGAGTTCCAAGGATGCGAAGTTGACGTGGCTGGCGCAGGCCGTTGCGAAGCTGGACGCAAAGGACCAAAAGAACCTGCCTACCGTTACCGAACTGATCAAGCGCCTGGCGGAGTTGTGAAGAGGCATACAGTCGATTCGGAGACACAAGAGACCCCGCTCCGGAACTCGATCTCGCACGCGTGGCGAGCGCTGCGACACAGAAACTTCAAGCTCTTTTTCTTTGGCCAGAGCATCTCCCTGCTAGGCACCTGGATGACGCGGCTAGCTACAAGCTGGCTGGTGTATCACCTCACGCATTCAGCGCTTTTGCTTGGCGTAGTGGGCTTCGCGGGACAGATCGTTTCGTTTGTGCTGGCACCATTTGCGGGGGTCTGGGTGGAACGCCTCGATCGCCGGCAGTTGCTGGTGTGGACACAAGGCGCAGCCGCTGTCCAGTCGTTCGCGATGGCGGCGCTCACCCTTGCACACGTCATCACCCTTTGGGAGATCATCGCTCTCGCCACATTGCAAGGTTTAGTCAACGCATTTGACATGCCCGCGGCAAGCCTTTCTGGTTCAGATGGTCGAGGATAGAAACGACCTCGGCAATGCGATCGCGATCAACTCGTCGATGGCGAATGGGGCACGCCTGATCGGCCCGGCGATCGCCGGCTTCGTGATCGCAGCTCTTGGCGAAGGTTGGTGTTTCCTGATCGATGGCATCAGCTACTTCGCTGTTATGGCATCTTTGCTCCTCATGCGAATCAGGCCGATAGATGTTCACCTGAGCAAGAGCAGTATGTTCGAACAGATGCGAGAGGGCTGGGACTACGTCCTTACTTTTCGTCCCATTCGGACGGTCCTACTGCTGTTTTCCTTGATCATCCTGATGGGCTACTCCTGGACTGTGCTGCTGCCGATCTTTGCTGGCCAGGTGCTGCATGGCGGGGCGGCAACTCTGGGCTTGCTTACGGCAGCTTCAGGAATCGGCGCACTCGGGTCGGCACTCTCACTTGCAGCCCGCAAGTCGGTTGTCGGGCTAACACGCATGCTTCAGGTCGCGGTTGCGATGTTAGGAGGCGCGTTGATGCTCTTCGGCTTCTCTCACACGTTGTGGTTGTCCCTGATATCGCTGGCCATGATCGGCTTCGGAGTGGTCCAGGCTGCGTCCGTCAGCAACACGATCATTCAGACGCTCGTGCCGGAAGACAAACGCGCCCGCGCGATGAGTTACTACACCATGGCCTTCTTTGGCGCGTCGCCGTTCGGCAGCCTCCTGGCTGGGATGCTGGCGAATCGGACTGGCTCGCCTCACACCGTTATCCTCAGCGGCTTGTTCTGCGTCGGGGGCTCGTTCTGGTTCACGCTCGAGCTTCCAAAGATCAGAGCGATCATGCGACCGATCTATCAGAGGATGGGTCTACTGCCTGTGCCTGATGTCACCTGATTCCAGTGGACTGGTAACAACCCATAAACGTTAACGAGCACAACCGAAGGGTAGGCGCAATGAACTGGTACCACTCCATCGCTTGTTTCTTTGCCGGAATGTTGCTCACAAATGTCGTGCCGCATTTCGTGCATGGAATCTCTGGTGACCGATTTCCAACACCATTCGCCCATCCTCACGGGAAGGGACTGTCATCGCCCACGGTGAACGTTCTCTGGGCATTCTTCAATCTGGTCGTCGGTTACATCTTGTTCAGGTTCGGAGGAGTCTCGAGCGACGACCGCTTAGCCCTGGTGATTTTCTTTGCAGGCATCCTTGCAATGAGTCTCGTGGGAAGTGTGAACTTCGCAAAGAAACACGCCTCGTAACTGGGCAAGCCATATGGCCGCGCACCGTGCCGCCCATCCATCAAAAGGAGCAACATGCCGCTTACAACCCTCGATACCAACGCTGCATTGATTGTCATCGACCTGCAGAAGGGCATCATCAGTCTTCCGACAGCGCATCCCGCTTCTGAGATCGTTCATCGGTCCGCCGAACTGGCGCGCGCTTTTCGCGAACGAGGTCTGCCAGTTATTCTCGTCAGCGTAACAGCCGCTTCTCCCGGCCGTACTGACGCCGGGCCTCGCAATTTCCCGTTTCCCGACGACTGGACTGACCTTGTTCCAGAACTGGAACAGCATCCCGACGATTACCTTGTAAGCAAGCAGCGAGTGGGCGCGTTCATCGGTACATCGCTCGATGAATATCTGCGTGAGCGCGGGGTGACTCAGGTCTTTCTAACCGGGATCGCAACGGGAAGCGGCGTAGAAGCGACGGCGCGCAGCGCCTCTGATCATGGCTACAACGTTGTGCTAGTCGTGGATGCGATGACTGACAGAGACGCCGAGACACACCGGTTTTTCGCTGAGAAGATCTTCCCCCGGTGCGGGGAGACGGATACAACTGACAGTGTGCTAAAGGTATTGCGCAGCTGAAGAGGTGGGCATGTTGCGAAGTGGGAGCCGATGGAACTTGCGACCATGATTTCCCTTCCCTGCCCCTTGCCGCACGGCTGAATTTAGCAAGCCAGGAGGGGCGGTGCGCGAAACAACCTCGCCTAATCAAGAGTCGGCGCGCTCCGTATCCGCTTCCAAACGATGCGCAAGGTGGCGATCAATGGAACTGATATCAGCGCTCCGGCTACTCCCGCGATCTCCTTCGGTCGTATGCACAGCCGCATTGGTGTGCGGGATGTGCGGTCAGGGAAACTGAAACGATGACATGTTACGAAGACATCGGATGCTTGAGGGCGAAGGCTTCTGTCGCGTCTTATTTACTTGCTAGCACGGCTCCGGCTGGGACGTCATCCGCGCGCTCGGGAAGCTGAGTATATTCGGGGAAATTGCCATAAAGTTTCTCTCCGGCATCTCCTCGCGTTACAGCCTGAACTAAGTAACGGCCGCCGACGAAGCAGCCTTTCCAGGATTGTCCAATTCCGCCGAAAACTTCGTCACGATCGCCGCGGCTTCGTACGGAATTGATGCCGACCTTGAATCCGCGCAATTGATGGGCAATTTGCCTCGCTGTCTCCTCGTTGTCGCAGGCAATCGAAGATACCAACGAACCATTCGAGATATTCATCTCGGAGACAAGCTCCTCCATATGATCAACGATGACAATTGTGTCGATTGGTCCGAACGGTTCATTGTGGTAGAGACGCGCGTTGCGCGGGATATTCAACAGTGCTGCCGGCGGCAGATAGGCAGAGAGGTCTTGATTGGGCAGAACCAGATCATTCGCGATTTCGCCCTCATACAAGCTCACCGCACCCTTGCCCAGGGCCTCCGTGTAGAGTACGCGGAGGTCTTCCACCTTCTTACTGTTGATAAGTGGACCGAAGTCGAGTTTCGGTAAAGGATCTTCGTCGCGCTCCACCAGCACGGGATTGCCATATCGCAGCGAGCGCAGGATCGGCAGATAAGTCTCGAGGAACTGCGGAAACAGCTCGCGCTGGATCACGTAGCGCACATAGGCGGTGCAGCGCTGTTTGCCGTAGTCGAAGCCCTTACGGATTTGTTGTGCCAAGGTTGGCCAGTCGGAGAACTGCCAGACGCCATAAGCATTCACGCCTTCCATCTCTAGCATGTAGCGCTTGTTGTCGTCGTACAAGCTGGCGGCAATGGTGCCACCATTCGTTTTGCCGCCGACAAAGGCCAGGCAATCGATGAACTCATTGCGCACCAAAGCGTCGCTTAGCTGGCCGCCGGAGCCGCTGACGAGAGAGACCGGCAGGCCCGCGCGGCGAGCCACCGCGTGGGCAAGCGTCAAAGCGTAAAGACCACCGTCGGAAGGAGTTTTTGAAATCGAGGAGTTCCCGGCCAGCACTTGTACCAGCACAGCATGCATCAGGACGGACATGGGATAGTTCCACGATGCAATGTTCGAGATGACACCGAGCGGTTGGCGCCGGCCCAGCATCGACTCGATGTTCTTGACATACCATTCAACTCCGCTAATGCAACGGTCGATGTCCGTCAGGGCCTGGGCATAGGGTTTTCCGATCTCCCAGATGAGCAGCAGGGCGATCAACTCACGCTGCTCGCGCAAACCCTCGAGACAGGAGGAAACGCGCCGCTTCCGCTCATCGAGATCGACCGCAGCCCAATCTGAGGCTTCGGATTTGGCAAACCTTGCCGCGCGTCGCGCCGTTTCCAAATCCAGCATCGGAATTCGGCCTAGACTGCGGCCATCGACTGGCGACTCGTAATGACGTCCCGAGCCGGGATGCGACCATTCGCCTTCGAGCAGGTTGAGAGACACGTTCTCGGCACCAAAGGCTTCTGGGGCCTGCGCCACGGTCTGCTTGAAAACTCTTGTCCATTCGGCTGCGGGAGCGATGTGTGCCATTATCCACCTTTGCTGTATGCTTCGACTTTATTTACAAGGTCCGACAGCTAGACGCTAACTCTTGAGCGACTTCGAACCTCAACCAAATACCAGAACTGTCCCCCCGCAGCAGACATGCTACCTTCACCCGAGATCACAGCCTTCAGTCGATCGTAAAGAATCTCATTTCGAGAACCGGGCCAGAAGTATCCCTCAGGAAAAGAATCCGCCACCAGTAATCCGCGCGAGCCACGATGTCGACTGTTTACCGATGTCCGTGACCACCAGGAGCCCTGCCGCCACCGGCGCTGTGAGCTGCGAAAGATCTGCCTCCTCCTCCGAACCCCGATCGTTGCATGCTCTGGTGTTGCACGCTGTGGTTTATGTGTTGGGTTTGTGCACGGTTCGCGAATTGACCAGGCCGGTTGTTGAAGCGCGCGGCTCTTTGGAAGCCACCCACGCGGCCAGCTCCGCGCCAGGGACCGCCTGGCCGATTGAATCCACGATTGATGACAGTCGTGCTGTGAGTGATGAAGGTAGTATGGTTATAGACAATTGCGCGGCTATGCCAGCCACACCGCCAGTTATGCCAACCCCAACCGAAACCTCTGAACGCCCCAACGCCAATTCCGATCCCAAATCCAATCGCAATCCCAGCGCCGATTACTACGCCCGGAGGCGGGGCGTAATAGAAGCGAGGATAAACCGGTATAGGAGCACCATAGACTACCCATGGATCGTAGGCGGGTACATAGACCACACTCGGATTTGCGGGCGCGACAACAATATTGTCGTTCACAGTTGAGACAGACTGCTGGGACGTGGACTTTAGATTTCCGCTTGATTGAGCTCGGTGGCGCATCGCCTGGACTGCATCCATTACATCTTGCGGCTGGTTGTAGTATGCATTGCCAAGGTTGGTGGTCCAATCGAGATTCTTATCCATCTGCGCCAGAACCGTTGGGAATGCAGTCAGAGCCTTCACGCTTGGATCCCAACTCTGATTGTTTGCTTCGGCAGCGATTTGTTGAGGGGTTGCACTGCCCTGTGACGCTCTCCAGCGGTCAGCCTCCACTACCTGCGTTGGATAAGTAGAAGCTCCCAGTATCTGGGCGACAAGCGCGTCGGGATACAACGCGATCGGAGCTACCAATTGATTGAGCTGGTCGGGAGTGAGGGGTTGGGCCTGGGTTTGCGCGGGAGCGTTCGGCGCTGCCGCTGCGGGCGCCTGCTGTGATTGAGCGGCACTCGTACTTTGTTGAGCATACAAATCGGGCTGACTCATTGGTACCAAGAGAGCACAAAGCAGTGCAGCAAGCGCTTGCCTACTCCTCTCTTTCCATGAATTGGAAAGCATGGACCGGGCAGTCCTGCGGAGTTGCTCCGCAGCTGGCCCTGGCCACGATTGAGTCGAATTTTTACCACCGCTTTTCATCGGGGTCCTTTCGATGCGTCTCCGCTCAAATCCGTTCCCTATACAAAAGATTTCTGGGAATCACGGACACCAGGGATGGACTGCCGTCATGAAAGCTGCCTTACCGAAGCTCTTCATCGAGTTCCCCTGGATCGAATTCGCATTCCATATTGAATGCGTTTCCAGCTATAGAGGCATCTCTGATACCAATCCAGCGAAAGGCGCTGCTTGGGCACGTAAGCCGCGATAGGTATTTGCGAAACAACCATTTAGAGCTATGACTGGCGACGAGTGGCATCATCCAAATCAAGGACTCCAAGGGTGCACATGTCGGCATGATGTCAGTGGCCGTCTTGATTTCGACAATCTGCAAGGAAGGGTCCCTGAGACTTGCCGCAGTTCTCCAGACCGCCTCGGGCATAGGCTTGTGGTGAGCGCGCTCACGAAATTACAATAGGTACAGATGGATCAACAGGCCCTTCAAAGAACGGATCTCCGCAACGCTCTCTCCTTCTTCCATTTACTCGCGGATAGTTATCGTCGGCTCGTAGGTCAGTCGCTTACGCCGGACGGCATGACCGCCGAGCAGGGTATGCGATGGTTGTATGAAGATGCGTCATTTGCCATTCTTGCGCACAATACTGCGCCCGACCCGGTTTTCGTCTACGGCAACAAGGCTGCTCAGCGGCGGTTCGAGTACGACTGGGAGGAGTTGACCGCGTTGCCATCGCGTCTGTCGGCGGAGCCCATGGAGCGCGGCGAGCGTCAACGGTTTCTAGAGCGGGTGGCGCGTGATGGGTTCGTTACCGGTTATGGAGGCATCCGCGTTGCGAAGTCAGGTAAACGCTTCCGAATCGAGAACGCGACAGTGTGGCAACTCATCGACACTGATGGTACATATCGTGGACAGGCAGCACTGCTTCCACAAACGATCGATGTATGAACCAATCGTTGCCGGAAACGATCGCGCGACTTCTCTAAGCTGTGCGGTTCAGTTCAGGGCCCTGCTCGCGGGCGCAGGTATGGAGAAGGGTCGAGGCTGATAGCATTGCAGTCGTTACAATAAAGACCCCAAAATGCGTTTGAATACCTGACCTAACAAGTCTCATTGCAACTGACGCTGCATGATTAGAAGCCGTAGCCATTCTCCGAATTTGTTCCCTGCTTCAGGCAGCAAACCGACCTGCTGAAATCCGAGCGACACATGCAGAGCGACAGAAGAGACATTCACTCCGCAGATGCAGGCAACCATAGAGTGACAGCCTTTCGCTTTGCATTCCAAGATCAGCTCAGCGAGGAGCAGCTTGCCGACCCCGTGGCCGATACAATCCGGGCGCACGTAAATCGAATCTTCAACGGTGAAACGATAACCGTCGCGGGGGCGGAATTGCGACGCGTAACAGAAACCCACAATATAACCCTCGAGCTCTGCTACTAAATACGGCAAATCGCGATCCAGAACGGCCTGCCGTCTTCTCAACATTTCGGACTCATCCGGAGCTACGGTCTCGAGTGTCGCCGTGCTTGTTGCGACGAAGTTAGCATAGATTGCCGTGACCTCAGGTATATCTGCAGAAGTTGAGGGGCGAACCAAGCATGTAGACACATGGGGAGTGTCGTTTACCCACTGAGTGGTGCCACTTTCAGCTCCCTTGTAGTTCGGATTCGAAATAGCCTCCAGTGGATTGGATTTCATGTTCCCACTTGTTTAAGGCGGACCAGGTCCTCACTTCTGCCTCTAGTACACTCTGAAAGATGTAAAGAAAGTATAAGATTCCTGTCTCTATTTCATTGCGATTAGCGAAACTAACCTGCCCCGCGGGGCGAGGAGCTGTCAAGATGAATGAGGTGGCGGTACACACCTTCAATCTGGTCTCCAGGTAAGCACACCATGCAACAGATCGATCGCCGCCGAAGCGTTCGCGTTGGTTGACGCAAAATTGCCTTACCATTCAGGAAGCGGTCGTCAGGCAGCCAGCCAATGAAGAAACCTCGGCGCAAGAGTCGCAGCCGTACGGGAAGCCCGGATCTGGTTTCGGCCCACGAAGGCGGGCGCCGGCCTCGTTTCTCCCGACAACTTTCGGTGCTTTACGAAGACGATGCCGTGGTCGTTCTCGACAAACCAGCCGGACTTCTGGCTGTGCCGATTAAGGGTTCCAATACTCCGTCCGCTTTGTCTCTGCTTATCGCAACACTCAAGCTAAAGAGACAGCGAGCCTTCGTCGTGCATCGCATCGATCGTTTTGCCTCCGGTGCTCTGCTGTTTGCGAAGAGCGGTCCGGATCAAGCTGCGCTGGTGCGACAGTTTCTCGACCATACTCCCATAAGGCAGTATCTTGCAGTACTGCGTGGCCGTCTCTCCGTGGAGGCAGGGACGCTCGTGCACTATTTTCGACGTGAAGGAATGTTTCAACAGTTGCGCACCGCGAGAGACCCGCAAGCGACTCGTGCCGAACTCCGATATTCTGTCGAACGCCTTTTTGGGGATGCTTCGCTGGTCCGGATTGAGTTGGTGACAGGATTACAGAATCAGATCCGAGCGCAATTTTCGGCGATGGGCCACCCGGTTATCGGCGATAGGAAATATCACCCGGCGGAATCGTCCGAGCAGCTAATTGCTCGCGTTGCCCTTCATGCCGCATATCTTCAGTTTGTCCATCCGCGCTCGGGAGAGCGGGTCTCGATTGACTGCAAACTGCCCCACGATTTTCAACATTTGGTTAGAGAATTGTCTCGATCGAGCGGTGCGCGCCGATGAGGCGAAAATCCGTCTCGTGATCGAGACGCCAAATCCGTCTGGCGATCAACACGAGGATTGCGTCCGAGTAATGAGTGACTGTGAGGTTATCGGATTGGGAAAAGTTTCGGCCACACATCCAAAATCTGTCTGTGGCTTTCCAATGCCCTATTTGTCTGGACGATGGTAGATAAACCTGATGAAGAGTTCTTATGCGCAGGTCTCCTCACCCCGATGGACCGCACGCCACGAACACGCAACCACGATGCCTTGTAGTTTTGCGGTAAGGTCACTCTATGTATATTCGTCTTGACAAGGCGCACAGAGCGATTCCTGTAGCACTGGGAGTCATCACCCTCGTCAGCGTCGGAATGCTGTTCGTGTGGGACGCTCATTCGACGCTCTTTTCACCCACCAAACATGCCTTCCTTGAGGCATTTTCGCTTGCCATGATTGCTGTTGCATACCTCATATACCAGAGCGCGCATCGACCTCCGCTAAGGGAATGGATCAAAGCGATTATGCTAGCGGTTGCTTTTCTATTCTGGGCTGCCAACCAAGTCTGGCCGAACCCGCGGCAGGCAATGATCTTCAACGACGTCGCCATCGCACTGTTTGTTCTGGACGTTTTTCTGGTGATGATTGGTTGGCCGGCAAGCTCTCCTGACGAATCCTTCGCGGAGGCCCGCACCCAGCGTGACAGTCCGCCAACTGCTCAGGAGCAAACACACTGAGAAATTCCGCCCATCAGCCGCTGCATCACCTGATTTCTGCCAGAAAGGCACGGCTTTCGTTCGGATCGGTCGAAACTTCAACGAAGACGCACGATTTTGCGCTACGCGGGACTTCTACTGGCCGCAACATCTAGCACGACTTCCGAAACATCACACTCTAGCGACCACGACTCCTCCAGTCTGGATGGCAGAGCTTCCTGTAGAAAAACACAGCCCCACTTCTGTAGTTTTCACGTGTTTACGGAATGGAAATAGTCGTATCTTCGTCTGTATGTCTTAAGGCTGACTGCCCGAGGCGATGAGAATGAGGGAGTCAAATTCGGTTTAACGGTGCTTGGGGTGGCGGTGCAGTTGGCAGAATACGCACGCCATCTGCATCCCTATCGTTAAATCTAGGAGGGCGGGGAGGCCTCAGTGTTTGCTCAAGATACTGTGATCGCTGAGCGGCAACTCCAGCGGCTTCAGGTTAAAGCTCACTTCCCTGCCGACCGGAGTTCCCTGGCTTATAGAAGGGACTTAGGACGGAGCTGTCCAGCGCAGCTCACCCTGCTTCGGTGAGACCAGCCCGGGACAAAGCGTATGGCAAGAAGAATTACATTGACCTGATTAGGATCAAAGGCTACGATTGATCTCTCCTTTCTCATTATCAGGAGGTTCTCACCCGGCCTCGCCTCGCCCAATCTATATTCACAGGGAGGAAAACGCCATGGGTTCCACAGCTGACACGGGCAGTTTCGCATCAACTCCGGTCACAAACATAACCGACTTCAGCGGTGATCTTTGTTGGACTGAGGTCCAAGGGTCGAGGGTTCTCTTAGTCCGCGTTCTTAATTGGTACTTGACCAATCTTACGATCTGCGCCCAGCAAGATTCGACCGCGGCGACGGCCGTCGAAAATGTGGTCAGCTTTGCGGCATCACCGCAAACTTTGGTAGAGCCACGCATGGTTGCGCGGGTCTTGATAGCAGCCCTTTCGCGCCGCATGGCTAGAAATCGGGCGGTGCGATTAGACGCTGCCGATAAAGGTGCGTTCTGAAACGCTTTCGCACATACTGAACAGCCTGCAAGGGCTATGCTTGCGGTTCGATAGC
>DASYBJ010000003.1:0-18143 GCA_036500845.1 Acidobacteriaceae bacterium | reverse complement strand
TGTTCGTCCGGCTGGGGCTGTGCCGGCGCGGAAGGGACTGCCGACGGCGCAGCTCCTGAGCTTGCCGGTGAAAGAATGAGCTGGCGCGGTGCGCCATTGCTCAAATCACCCACCATCAGAAGATTGTAGGGCGTGCCATTCAGCAAATCGGAGAGAACCTCACGCGGCGTTCCAGGTCCGAAATTACCAAAAACACGCTCATCTTGACCTAGGCCCTGAATCTGCATGCCGCTTTGCGACGAAAGCAATTGCAGAATAGCCTGCAGGCTGCAATTGTCGGCTTGGATCGAAAGAGTTCCGCCGGTGAATTGGACTTGAGCCGGCTTCGCCGGATCCTGGAGCAGTGAGGGAGGCAGAGCGGCTGGCGCGGCTGGCGCTGCTGGTGATTGCTGCGCACCGGGTGTAGCGGGAGGGGTCGCAGGCGGCGGAGCCGGTGCAGGAACCTGCGGATTGTTCGCGGGAGCCGCCGGCATATCTGGAGGGATTGCCGGCGGTCGGCGAAGGCGGCCGGAAAAATCCTGGGCATGGACGAATACGCCCGAGCATGGAACAGGGAGTGGAAGCGGCGCTAGCAGGAGCGCTGGTGCTCCGAGAATCAGGATTGAGCGAAACCTTCTGAGATCAAGCATGCTGTTGCCTGCCATGCGGCCCAAAAGCCGCGTCGCATTGACTTGTCAGGACGAAATGCAGCCCAGACGAGATCTTGAGTTGCGAGAGACCAAACAACCGCTGAACGGCCTCCAACCTCTCTGTACTAGACTAGCAGTGGTCGTACGGGAATGCGAGTTGGCTGTTAAGCGTACCGTGTCGGCCGATTCTTTACGTCGTTGAACTTGAAAGATTGGTCTCTCAATCATGTTCCTGCCGCACCAGTGGTGTTTGCGCTTCTCTCTTTTGCTGATGATACTCGCGTCTGCTGCGCCAGCTAAGTTGCTCGCTGTTTCCTGCACCATGCAAGGGGAAATGACGGACGATCAACGCAGCGCATTGTTGCAATCGGCGAGAAACATTGCTCTTGCAGTACAGAGCGGAAACGTAGCCACGGTTCGCGCATCGACGATTCCCAGCGTGGCGGCGCAGTTCGATTCCATTGCAAACAGCATCCAGAAGCTTCAGCCCCTGATTTCCAGTGCTGCCATTACGATAGACGCGTTGTACGCTCTGGACGCTTCCGATCTAAAGCCGGGTCAAGAACAGACACAGTTTTTCTGCGACAGTCCCAATAGTACGTTGCATGAGGAGATGACGATCCCTCAGCTTCCTCCCGGGAGTTATGGGTTGGCGTTGGTGCATGCCACAGGAGTGCCGCAGCCCCAGCAATTTGCCCTCTTACTGGAGAAAAACGCGAACTGGCAGCTCGCCGGATTCTTCTTCAGGCCATTGCTCGTCGCTGGCCACGACAGCTTATGGTATTGGACCAGGGCGAGGGCCTTTGCCCAAAAAGGCGAGAAATGGAATGCGCACTTTTATTATGAAATTGCGGGCTATCTGGCCACTCCGATTGATTTCCTGAATACTCCCAATCTTGAGAAGTTGGTGGGTGAGCAAGCTGCTGTGAAACTCGAAGGTTTGCCGGGCGAACAGCCTTTACGGATCACGTCCAACGGCAAGACATACTCAATCACAAACATGCATGCAGATGCTTCGCTCGGCGGGCTCGATCTTGTGGTCCGCTACACGGCAACGGATACGAGCGATCCGGTAGCTACCCGGGCGCAGATTCTGGACTTGATGAAGGCCTTACTCACCCAGTATCCGGAACTGAAAGACGGGTTCCATGGCCTTTGGGTGTTTGCCGAAGCTCCAAGCCAGCGGCCGTTCGGGATAGAGTTGCCTGTCAGCGAGATCCACTAAGAACAGACGCGACAAACTGCGAGCGGAACACATTCGGGTTGACGACGCAGCCCAGAATGCAGGGCATGTTCGACAATTATCGTTGAGAGGCGAACCGAATGGAGAAGTCGCTGTCCCAGGCGATTGCAGAGCGAAGGGCGACGCCGAGTTTTGATGGAAGTCCTGTTCCTGACTCGGACCTCGACAAGATCTTGCGTGCTGGGCTGCAGGCGCCGAGCGGCTACAACATGCAGCCTTGGCGCTTCGTGGTCGTGCGCAACCCCGAGCAAAAGAGAAAGCTGCGGGGCGCCAGCTACAATCAAGCCAAAGTGGAGGAGGCCTCCGTCGTAATTGTCGCGTGTGGAGATGCAGACGGATGGCGCAACGGAGATTTGGACGAGATGTTGCGGCTGGGCCGCGAAGCCGGCATGCCGGAAAACTACGCCGAGCAGGCGAAAACCGCTATTCCCAACTATCTTTCCAACCACCCCAACGTACCGATGTGGCTTAATCGTCAGGTCATGCTGGCGTTCACGCACATGCTGCTGATGGCGGAAGTTATGGGGTATGACACAGCACCAATGGAGGGCTTCGATCCGGAGAAAGTTCGTGAGGTGCTCAGGCTGCCGCTGAGTTATTCCGTCGTAGCGCTTTTGGGCATCGGCCATCTCAAAGGGTCTGATAAATTCTACGGCAAACGCTTCAGTATGGCGCGTACCGTATTCGCCGAGGAGTACGGCAAGCCGATCAAGTTCGGCTCCTAAGAGTTTTCGCCCGGTTGCCGCTTGCAGTTCAGAATTCCTGCTATCCGAAATCCAGCTAAAACAAAGCCTACTGGGCAAGGACAAGCACAGTGCGGAGAGAATATCCGGAAGCGCCTATTGTCGGTGTAGGTGCGGTGGTCATCCAAGGGAACCACGTTCTCTTGGTTCGCCGGGGCAAGGATCCGCTCAAGGGAAGATGGTCGTTGCCGGGTGGGGCTCTTGAACTGGGAGAGTCGCTTGAACAAGGCGTCGTTCGCGAGGTATTCGAAGAATGCTGCCTGAATGTCGATCCCGTCGCAGTCGTCGAAGTCTTCGATAAAATCACCCGCGGAGCTGACGGAAAAATCCAGTATCATTATGTACTTGTCGACTTCCTCTGTAAGTGTGCTGGGGGCTCCCCTCAGTGCGCGAGCGACGCTGAGGATGCGCGTTGGGTAGAACGGGAGCAACTGAACTCCCACAGCTCATACAATCTGGAACCGTTCACGGTGACAGTGATTGAGAAGGCATTTCGAATGGCAGCCGAAGCTGCACTTTAAAGTTTGCGTTTTTTGGGGACTGGGAGAACATGAACGAGGAAACGAAGGAGCCTGATCGAAGCGGCTCGATCGGGCGACTTCTACGCAGTGCTGCGATCATTGCGCTTCTTTGGGCCGCATTTCTTGTGGTGACAACTTGGCTGCATCCGCTCTGGTTGCTGGATCAGTTTACGAAGCTTCGCTTGGGACTTTACGGAGTACACAGCGAAACGGTCTCCGTCCGCGGTTACCAGATTCACTACCTCGTGGGTGGCAGCGGTCAACCACTGGTCTTGATTCACGGACTGGGCAGCAGGGGCGCCGACTGGGCCGACCTGATCCCCGCGCTGATCCGGGGAGGCTATCGCATCTATGCGCCGGACCTGCTCGGATACGGGCTTTCCTCAAAACCGTCGGACGCGAGCTACTCGATTCCTTTGCAGGCTTCGATTGTCCAGGGCTTTCTCGACAGCCAACAGCTATCGAGAGTGGATATGGCAGGTTGGTCGATGGGCGGATGGATCGCCATGCGGGTCGCCCTGGATCAGCCGGAACGGATCCGACGGCTCGTCCTGCTCGACAGCGCCGGGCTGCGCTTCAAATTGAGCTTCGATCCCGGACTCTTCGAGCCCAGCTCGCCTGAGCAACTGGCTGCTCTCAAGGATCTTCTGACACCGAGCCCACATGCGTTTCCACAGTTTCTTACCACAGCCATGTTGCGTCGCGGTGAGAAGCTCAAGTGGGTGGTTCGCCGCAGTGTCGACTCGATGATGACGGGGGATGACCTTCTCGATGGGAAGCTCTCGTCCTTGACGATGCCCGTGCTCGTCGGTTGGGGCAAGGAAGATCGCCTGATTCCGCTGACGACCGGTTACCAGCTGCATGCGGAGATTCCGCAATCAGTGCTGGCCGTGTATTCCGGCTGCGGACATCTTGCGCCGGACCTCTGCGCCGATCAGGTCGGTCCGAGCGTCGTGCAATTTTTGAATGCGCAACCGCCATTGAAGGGAGAGGTCATAGAAATTGCTGAGCGTGGGAACTGACGGATTTCACCTCAGTTGCTCTTGCGATCCTCTTTCGAGGCTGACGCCTTTTCTCACGTGTCATCGCAAGTAGTCGATAACGCGGCCTGCCGGCTCCCGATCGGTCTATCGGCCGGCCATTTTAAGCGGAGATCGGAAGCATGGGAAGTCGACACCTCTTTGGACACGACACCAGATCGATTATCTTCCCAGAGCCTTCGGCGGCATTTTTAGGAAATCCCCCACATCCAAAGGCCGCCGGGTAAATCTCGCCTCGTAAACGGCTCCCTTGAAATAGTCTTTCAAATTAATCCGGACCCCCACCGACGCATGACCCGGTCCCTGCGGAGACAGTTGAACTGTCCCCTCTGCCTGTAAGTCATTGTTGACGTAATTCTTGAGTGTATTCCCGTCGTATACGGCAGTGACCCGGTACCAGTTTCCAAGCGCATATCGCTTCTCGCAATTGAGCAGTACTTTTGAGCGGCCTTCGGCCATCGCAAAGCTGTCCAGGCACCACTGCCCATTCACAATCCGCAGCTCGAACAACATGCGATCATTCAAGTCATTTCCCGTCGCAGGATCTAACACGGATAAATGAAAGAATCTCTGCGCTGCCGCGCCACCTTCATCGGGCCGAAAAATTACCTCCCAAGTCCACGTTTGCGCCCCTGCCAACGGGTGTACGTCCACGAATAGCGCATCGTCGACACCGTTAAACTGTACCGCTTTCCCGTATGGCGTCTCGATCACTTCAGGATGGCCGATCACCTTCGTAGGGTGTCCGCCAAGTGATGATGCCGTATCGAACCTCCAGATTTCGGTCCCTCCAGCCTGCGAAACCTGGGATTGCGCGATCCCAGAGAGAACCGCCGATAACATCAGCACCGATGCCTGCACCGTCCGGTTTAGCCGGACATAGCGCTGTGCGTGCTTCTTCGGCTTCGTCCTATTTCCCATGTTGTCTGTCATATCGCTGATCGCGCCCTTACTCGCAGGAGGCTACTCGCAGGAGGCTACTTGCATTATGTCGATTAGTAAAGATGGAGTTGGTTCTTGGGAACGCTTGCGCCCTGAACGGTCGACAGATTTGTTCAAAGGAGAGAGGTAAGACCTATCTCTATGACTATGCGACGTACCCGCCGTCGATAGTCAGACTGGCTCCGGTAATAAACCCTGCTTCCTCCGACGCAAAGTAGGAACGCAAGCCCGGCGATCTCTGATACGTCTCCCATTCGTATCAAAGGAATGAGCGCTTTGACCAAGTCGGCATGAGCGGAACTCATGTCTGTGGTTGTGGCCCAGTTGAACATTGTTCACGGCGATGGCGCGGGGGGCGAGATCGATCTCCGCGCCGCGCGCCAGTCCGGAGAGTGCAGCCTTGGTCATACTGTAGACGCTTCCGCCAGGGAAGGCAGTGCGTATGGCGGTATTACTACCGATGGAGGACGATTCGGCCGCCGTCCTTCATTTCTTGGGCGGCTGCCTGAATGCCGACGAAGGCGGCACGAACATTGATGGCCACCATACGGTCGAAGTCTTCGAGCTTGTCGGCATCGATTGTGCCCTTTGTCAGAATACCGGCTTTGCTGACGAAGATATCGAGCGGGCCGAGGGTTTCTGATGCTTTGTTCACAGCAGCACGGAGTTCTTCGGCAGACGCGCTGTCGGCCTTGAGGGCGAGTACTCTGCCTCCCACAGATTTGATCTCGCTTGCAAGCTCTGGGGATTTTTCTTCTGAACTTGAATAGGTGAACGCAACTGAAGCGCCGTCCGACGCGAGTCGGCGGGCGATAGCTGCTGCGATGCCTTTTGAACCGCCCGTAACGAGAGCTACCTTGCCCGTAAATGATCTTCTCTGCGCTACTGCCATGAACTGCCTTCCAGTCAATCGCTAAGATGTTTTGGATTACGTTATCCAGAATAAGATTTACGAACTTCTTTATGGCTTTAGGCGTCAACCGCTGCCTAAAGGGCCGCCAAACCGCAGGAGTGCATTTCTCCCAATAGATACTCCAAGCTAGGACCTTGAAGCCATACCGGCGTTAGAAATTCCCAGCACCGAATCAGTCTAGGAATAACTTTCCGAGTCGAGTGTTCCTACCCACGGCCTTCGCAGAGATGGAGGCGCGAGAGCTAAACACAATCTCTATTGCAGTGCTAAAACCTTGAAGTCATACCGGCGTTAGAAACACCCAGCACCGAATCAATCTAGGAATAACTTTGCGAGTCGAGTGTTCCTACCCACGGCCTTCGCAGAGATGGAGGCACGAGAGCCAAACACAATCTCTATTCCAGTTACCCTTCAGCTCTCGGTCTGACAATGTGTCAATCGACGAGGGCACAACAGCTGTAATAACTCACAACAACTAGGAGGTTAGTTGAATACGTTTCGGAGTATTGCTCTAAGTAGCAGTATTGCTCTTTGTTTGGAAGCTGTTTCATTTGGCCAGCACTATGCCCCAACCAAGCTTCAGGCGAACGCGCCGGGATTTGCTGAGGCCACCGACCCGGTGTTGATCAATCCCTGGGGTCTGACACGCACTTCCGGAAGCCCCTGGTGGGCTGCAGATAATAAGACAGGATTCGCAACCCTTTACAACGGCCCCGGAACGAAACAATCCTTGACCGTCACCATCCCACCCGCAGACCCTAACAACCCGATGACGCCGGTCGGCTCTCCTACCGGCATCATCGACAACGGCAGCACAACCGATTTCCTGCTTGCCCCCGGCACGCCAGCCGATTTCATCTTTGTCACGCATGATGGAACAATCGCCGCGTGGAACCCGAATGTCGGGTTAGCGAATGGAGCAGCACCTCCGTCCACGCATGCTGTCACTGTTGTCAAGTCCACCGATGGCTCGGTCTTCACAGGCGTGACGAGGGCCTTGGTTAACGATAAGCGCTACCTCTACATTGCCAATTTCGGCAAAGGCCGCGTGGATGTTTACGACAACGCATTTCATCGTGTAGACCTAGACAATACGAACAACAACAACTC
This sequence comes from Acidobacteriaceae bacterium, assembly GCA_036500845.1. Lineage (GTDB taxonomy): Bacteria > Acidobacteriota > Terriglobia > Terriglobales > Acidobacteriaceae > PALSA-350. The sequence continues at coordinate 11,002 of DASYBJ010000003.1, read as the reverse complement.
ACAAGCTAACCAGAACAACTCACAAGCTAACCAGCCGTTCGAAGACCCTCAACTACCTGGCGATTACGTGCCCTACAACGTGGCGACGATCGGCAACGACGTTGTCGTGACCTTTGTGCTGGCTCCGGCTGGACAACCATCTGCAACCGCCGGCCCTGGCTTCGGCTATGTGGATATATTCAGCTCGAATGGCCAGCTTCTACAGCGCCTCGAACACGGTTCCTGGCTGAATGTACCGTGGGGTGTGACCATGGCTCCGCTCGACTTTGGCCGTTTTAGCCATGACCTACTGGTCGGACAATTTGGGAACGCCGGAACCACCGAATCGGCGGGCTTCATTGCTGCCTACGATCTGGCGACAGGCAAGCTCGACGGACTGCTGCAGGATACGAGCGGCAAGCCGCTCGTCATTCAAGGCATCTGGTCGCTTGAGCCAGCGAATGTCAGCCCCACCAGTCTCGACCCCGACGATGCACCTCTAGCGCAGGTCTACTTTACCGCCGGACCCAACGACCAAACCGCTGGTCTGTTCGGCTATCTGACGACAGTTTCGGCGGAACTGACCCAAGGGAGTAATCAGTAAGGTATGACAGAGCAACTGTAGGTGGAGTGCACCGGACCGTCAGGTTCTCTGCACTTCACCTGTTGCTCGAGTGCTCGGCCGGTAGGCGCAGGGACCTGTGCCGATCTCCCTCCAAGCGATCTCCTCGCTCTAGGCTTCACATTCCCGAGCTATGTAGTTCCCGTTAAGTGCACAGTCCCGACGAGCGAGGCCGCGGAACAGGTGGCAGCACCGGGAATTGAGTAACACCCAGCTTGCACCGGCCACGGATTAGGCTCTCACAGAGTGTAGATGAAAGGGTGGCGACAGATCGTGTTGACAGCAAGGTATCTTAGCAGTATAAAACCCTGCGGCTGAGTGAGCAGCAATCGAGGTCCTGTGGCTTAGGGCTAAATTCTGGAGGGTTATTTGGTACGCTTTGACGCGGATCAACCTCGCGACGTGCGGCAGCCCGGTCGCCGCAATGTTCTAAAACTTCCCTTGGTGGCAGCTGCCTACGGGATGGTTTCAAGTTCGGCTAAACTGCTGGCCGCTACGCAGCCTCTCCACAAGGACGAATATGATCCGGATAACACAAAAATCGCCGTCAAAATGTCAGTCCCAGGCGTCACTGAGGATGAGCTACTGTTCTTCAAACAGATCGGGTTGCGGTGGCTCCACGCCGATTTTGGCGACGAGATCCCATCCTATGAAGCCATTAGGGCTACGCGAGAACGTTTTGCGCAATACGGCCTGAAGATTGACTGCGCTTTGTCAGAATCGTATCGCACCAAAAAGATACAGTTGGGGCTCCCCGGAAGAGATGAAGATATCGAAAAGTTCAACAACTTCCTGAGCGACTGCGGCCGTTTAGGCATTCGTACATCTCATATAGACTTCCACCCTGGAAATACGTACACGACCAATATGATCACGACATCTCGGGGTTATAGGGCCCGCGAGTTCTGTGTCAGCGATTTCCGTGAGAAGGTCGAAGAGCGGATGTTCGATCGGGACTATTCCGCTGATGATATTTGGGCGAACTATACCTATTTCCTTAAAGCTGCTCTGCCCGTCGCCGAAAAGGCCAATATCAAGTTGGCCCACCATCCTGACGATCCTCCAATCTCTCCGATGAACGGAGTAGCCAAGGTTTTCATCAACTACGCGGGCTATAAACATGCAGAGGACGTTGCCGCCGGAGGAAGTAAGAACTGGGGTCTCTGCCTTTGTCTTGGAACTTGGTTGGAAGGCGGTGACACCATGGGCAAAGACGCCATCGGCATGATTAAAGACTTTGGAGGCCGGGGAAAAATCTTCACTGTCCATTTTCGCAATGTCAGCTCCCCTCTGCCGCGATTCCACGAAACCTTCCAAGATGACGGTTACCAGGACATGTATCAGCTCATGAAGGCGCTTCGAGAGGTCCGTTGTGATGCCTCATTGATTCCTGATCATTACCCGGGATTTGTCAGTGACTCGAATCATCGCATCTCGAATGCATACATGGTCTCCGTGATGCGTAATATGCTCCGCCGGGCGAATGAAGAAGTAGGATGAGTGATCCAGGCATCTATCGCCCACCTCCAGTGCGTGTTGGCTTACAGCTCACGTATTTCGACCTTGCTAGTTTTACCCGGTCGCGCACCTTGCGGTTACTCTTCAAGGGCTGCGGCTCGGCCGGCTTGGCTTTGCGCTCAGCTGCACATACGTTTCAGTTGGGATCCGGTGTGAGCGCGACTGCACTGAGTACGGCGTCTGGACCAACCGCAATCGTGTCCATCCACTGCGCCTGAAAACTTGTGAATTTGTGGGGTACAGATGGCGCATCCTCTAGTCACTGCTTTCGCCTTTCCAGACGTAGGCGCCCGATTGAGGCAATCCGATGCGAGCCAACACCCGGCAGACGAACTGATCTGCCATTTCCGTAGCGTCCGCCGGCCGATTGTAGAAGGTTGGAATGATGGGGAAGATGATCGCGCCCGCATCGGCGGCGAGCGTCATGTTGCGCAGGTGGATCTTATTGAATGGAGTCTCGCGAACACATAAGATCAGAGGCCGGCCTTCCTTCAAGGAGACGTCGGCCGCGCGCTGGATGAGATTCTGGGCAAGTCCGTTGGCGACTCCCGCCAACGTGCCCATGCTGCAAGGCAGAATGATCATTCCATCGGACGGATAGCTGCCGCTGGCCACGCTTGCGCCGATGTCATTCTCCGACAGTTGCCGAATTTTCGATGACTGTCTGCCTAGAAGTTTTTCGACCAATCCGCTCCGCCCGCTGAATTGCAGTTCCTCCGCTAACACGCGCAGAGAGTTCTCTGAAGGAATGAAATTCACGTGAGCAATGCCCTCGTCTCGGTCGAGCCTGTCGAGCATTCGCTGTCCGAAGACCACACCGCTCGCTCCAGTGAAGGCGATTGTCATACTCCTTCCAGGATTGGACGGGACGCTCACGCAGCTCCTTCTTTGACCCCAAGCACGCGGCCAAAGATCGTGCCGACGTTGGCCAATTGTCGATCCAGTTCGAAACTCTTATTGAGCTTTTCCGATGAGATGCGGCTTTTGATCTCTGGATCCTGCGCTATCAAATCTCGGAAAACCAAATCCTCTTTCCAGGCGCGCATCGCATGCGACTGCACCAGGCGATATGCGTCCTCACGGCTCATACCTGCAGCGGCGAGGTCGAGCAGCAGTTGGCCTGAGAAGATCAACCCGCCCGTGCTCTCCAGGTTCTTGAGCATTCGCTGCGGATAAACGAGAAGCTTATCGATCAGGGAAGTGGTCTTGGCCAGAAGGTAGTCGGCCAGAATCGTCGAGTCGGGGAAGATCACGCGCTCGACGGAAGAATGAGAGATATCCCGCTCGTGCCAAAGAGGAACATTTTCAAGCGCTGCCTGGGCATTCGATCGCATCACGCGAGCCAAGCCACTGATCTGCTCCGCAGTAATCGGATTGCGTTTGTGCGGCATGGCGGAGGAACCCTTTTGCTTTTCCGAGAAGAACTCTTCAGCCTCGCGCACTTCCGTTCGCTGCAGGTGACGAATCTCTACCGCCATCATGTCGAGCGTGGAGCCGAGGACGGCAAGTGTCGCGATGTAGTTCGCGTGGCGGTCACGCTGAATCACCTGGCTCGCGATCGGCGCCGGCCTGAGCCCCAGCTTTTCGCAGATCCGCTCCTCGTGCTCCGGCTGAAGGTGGCCGAAGGTCCCAACCGCTCCTGAGAGCTTGCCGACGCGCATCTCTTCGGCGGCGTTGTCGAATCGAACTAGATTACGCTGAACCTCTGCATACCAGTTGAGCAGCTTGAGACCGAAGGTCGTAGGCTCCGCGTGAATCCCATGAGTGCGGCCGATCATGGGAGTATGCTTGAACTCGAGAGCCCGTTTCTTGAGCACGTCGGCCAATCCCCGAATGCCGTCGCGAATGAGTCGGGATGCTTCCTTGATTTGCAGCGCCTGCGCCGTGTCGACAACATCGTTGGAAGTCAGGCCATAATGAAGCCAACGAGCTTCAGGCCCGATCTTTTCCGCTACTGCGGTCGTAAAGGCAATGACGTCGTGCTTGACTTCGCTTTCGATCTCTCGGATTCTCGCGAGGTCGAAGTCACCGCGCTCAGCAATCGCTTTTGCGGCGGACTTCGGTACGATTCCGGCTTCGGCCAGTGTTTTTGAAGCAGCGGTTTCTACGGCCAGCCACATGCGGTACTTGTTTTCGTCAGTCCAGATGCGGCCCATAGCTGCACGGGTATAGCGCGCGATCAACGAGAAGCCTCCTGAGATTTCGGGAACGTCTTAATTCTAGAGCGGATCTGCTCGTTTCATCCTTGTTGCGTCCAAAGCGGTTGGAACGCATCGCGCGGCAACGAAGACTGTGCAGGAAAGGAAAATGGATGGCGGAAGAGCAAGAACTAGTCACGATTGGACGATACCGGGAGACGATCGAAGCAGAGCTTGCAAAGGGACGTCTTGAAGCGGCGGGCATTGCCAGTTTCCTCGTCGGAGAGAACACTGCGGTTTTGTACGGGACTGGGCTGGGCGGCCTCCAGCTCCAGGTGAGCCAGAAGGATGAGGCCGACGCCCTGACGATCCTGAATGACCCCGGAGCGGGAGAAACAGCTGCGGCTGATGCAGAAACAGGTACAGAAGACGGCCTCAGTTGAGGCGACACCTGGGAGCCTTCGCACTTTGCAGTATTTGAAGAACCGCGCGTCAGTGCCGCCGCACGGGCTTAAACTCAGCTACACCAAAGAGTTCGGACATCTCCTCATAGAGGAAGCCCCGGCCGGGGTGATAAGGTTGAATCCATTTCCCGTTGAGCACGAACTGAGGAATTGCTCGCTTGCCCACGTTCTCAATCAATTCAGCTGCTGCGCCTGGCGAAGATTCGATATCGACCTCTTCATATGGGATTTGATGATTTTCGAGGAATCGCTTGGCTTCACGGCAGTCGCGGCACCATGAAGCAGAGTAGAGCTTCAAATTCATCCCTAAATAATACATGGATAAGCCCTTCCTTGGCACAATGCGCCGGCAAATGCTAGGGCCCGTTAACGCTAGAACTACAACGAATCGATGGTGCCCATTCTTGGAGCGTTTTCGACAAGAATGGGAAACCACGAGTGCATGCATTGAGTTGTGGAGCCTTGTTCTCCCTGCCCCGAGATCGCTATGAGAAATGGAGGTTGGCTAACCGCTGAGCTAGCGCCGCTCGCGAAAGAATGCCCGCAGCAGTTCCGACGCCTCCTCCGCCTGAAGGCCGCCCACCACCTCCATCCGATGATTCAGCGCAGGATGATTCAAGACCTGAAGCACAGAACTCACTGCTCCCGCTTTTGGATCGGCGGCGCCATAGACCAGTCGCCCGAGACGGGCGTGAATCATCGCACCGGCGCACATCGCGCAGGGCTCTAAAGAAACGTACATCACGCAATCGTTGAGTCGGTAATTGCCGACTGCAAGTGCTGCGGCTCGGAGAGCAACGATCTCAGCATGGCTGGTCGGGTCGATATCGCGTAATACCCGATTCTGCCCCCGTCCCACAACGACTCCTTCGCGAACCACGACCGCGCCGATCGGGACCTCGCCCACATCGCGCGCAGCGCTTGCTTCTTCTAGAGCAAGACTCATCAGTTCGCTATCCTTCATCGGAGTGCACCGCATCGCAACTTGATCTCGAGTTGTGAAGCTCGCCTGGCCCCCCTCTGCAGTATCTATGCCGGTTGCTGCTGCGTCATGCAGTGGAGGGTACCGAGTCCCCACACCAAGTCGCCCGCATAGATCCCGGTCACCTTTCGCTCCGGAAACAGATCGGCCAGGATGTTCAGTGCCTTGCGGTCATTGGGATCGTTGAACGTTGGCACCAGCACCAGATCATTCGCAATGTAAAAGTTGGCATAGCTTGCAGGCAGCCGCTGGCCTTCGAAGACGACAGGTGCGGGCATCGGAAGCGGAACGATTTTGAATGGCTGGTCGTCGACATTGCGTGCGGCGCGCAAACGGTCAAGGTTCTCTGCCAGCGGAAGATGATTATCATCCGCCGTGTTGGGCTCGACAGCGGTCACGATGGTGTTTTCGCCGGTAAACCGCGTTATGTCGTCCACGTGACCGTGGGTGTCGTCGCCGGCAATGCCCCGATTCATCCACAATACCTGGTCCACGCCGAGGTAATCGTGGAAGACCCGTTCGAGATCTTCCCGGCTCAATCCGCGATTGCGCTGCTGCACCTCGCTGAGCAGACACTCTTCCGTCGTGACCAGAACCCCTGCGCCGTTGACATCGATACTGCCACCCTCCAGGACGACTCGATGGCCACCCCCATCCGGCTGCCTGCTTGCCGGATGGTGCGGGGTCCAAGTGGGGAGTCCAAGATGTTCCGCGACTCGAACGGGGAGCTGATCGTCAAGCTGCCAGTCGTCATACTTCGCCCATGCGTTGAACTTCCAATTCGTGATCGCGAGACTGGAGTCGGGGCCGCCGGTCTCTCCTGACTGGCGTGAGTCGTTCTTGATCTCGCCGGCTGCCTTCCTATTTGCCTTCCTATTAATGATAAAGATAGGACCGGAATCGCGCGTCCAGACCCGATTGGTTGGCCAGAGATGAAAGTGGACCCCAGCCACCCGGGCACCGGCGCGCGAGAGTTGCCCTAGAGCCCGCTTCCTCGCCGCCTCACTTTCCACGGCGATATGGACATCTTCTACCTCGGCGAGGTGACGGACAATCTCGCAGTAGACCCAGGGAATAGGCTGAAACTTGTCCGGCCAGTCTGCTGCGTTGTGAGGCCACGCCAGCCAAGTCGCCGCATGCCGCTCCCATTCGGCTGGCATGCGATAACCCAGCCTGCGAGGGACCGCCAACTCACTTGTCGTCATTGAACCTGGGCCGCGCAGTGGAGGCAAGCGTCGAGCGGGCAGCATCGAGGAAGCGGTGCACGATCGGCTCGTACGAATCAATGCGGCGGTCGCGCAGGAATGGCCAATTGCGGCGAACGTCTTCCAGATGCTTGAGGTTGACTTCGCCGATTAAGATCTCCTCGCTGTCGTGAGACGCTTGGGTCACCACTCGGCCGAAAGGATCGGCGAGAAAAGAGCCGCCCCAAAACTCGAGCCCAGGACCCTCGGCCCGGTTGCCGCGGATGTCGCCGTGCTCCTTTCCCACTCGATTGACGCCCGCTACGTAAACGCCGTTAGCGATCGCGTGCGCCCTCTGGATGGTCTGCCAAGCGTCATATTGTGTCGTGCCGTATTCCTCTTTCTCTGCTGGATGCCATCCGATGGCCGTTGGATAGAACAGCACGTTGGCTCCCTGGAGCGCAGTGATTCGTGCTCCTTCCGGATACCACTGATCCCAGCAAACAAGAGAACCGATTCGGCCCACGGCGGTGTCGAAAGCACGATACCCAAGGTCCCCCGGGGTGAAATAAAACTTCTCGTAGTACAACGGGTCGTCGGGAATGTGCATTTTGCGATAGATGCCCGCTAAGGAACCATCCGTTTGCAGAATGGCCGCCGTGTTGTGATAAAGGCCGGGTGCGCGGCGCTCGAAGAGGGAAGCAATAACCACCACACCCTCTTCGCGAGCGATCGCCGAAAGCCGCTCGGTACTGGGCCCGGGAATCGGTTCGGCAAGGTCGAAAAGCTGAACATCCTCACGTTGGCAGAAGTACTGTGTGCGAAAAAGCTCCGGTAGACACACGATCTGGGCCCCTTCGCGGGCTGCGTCACGGACCCGGTCGGCCGCCCTATCCAGATTGACGTCAGGATCGGGCGAGCAGGACATCTGCACCAGACCGACACGATATTTCTGTATTTCTGCCATCTTCTGTACTCGATTTTGCGGCGCACGGGCGGCCAAGAAGTTCAGCTTCTTAGCACGCACGGCAGACGCGGCCGGTTCTTTGAATTGTTCTTCGTGGTTTTGCCGGGTGTTCTTGTTCTACTTGGGTGGACTATTCGAAGATCAGGATCGCTGCCGCAATCGTTGTAGTCCAGAGACCCCGCTTGTCGCCGATGGCCGATTGAGTGACGTTCGCGGTCCTTACAATTTTGTTGGAGATGCGGTAGATCTCCTTCTTTTCGTCCCAGCTTGTATCGGGATCGAACTCCACGTTGAGCGTTGTGGCTAGCATCTCTGCCGCCAACTCTTCAGCATACTCACCGGCCTGATCCTCGGATTCGCCGAAACTGTGATGCTCGCTGAGGTACCCATAGGTATTGCGGTCCGAGGGAATAGCAACTCCGATACTGGACGCCACCAGGCGATGTGGTTCACGAGTCGAGTTCTCCGCGACTACAGCGAAAACCACTTCCCCCGGGGATAGATACTTCAGTCCCTCCTTGCGGGCAATGAGCTTGGCCTGTGGCGGAAAGATTGAGGACACCCGGACTAGATTCTGTGCTGCGATACCAGCATCGCGAAGTGCCAATTCAAAGGAAGTAAGACGCTCCTTGTGTTTCCCGACGCCCTTGGTAAAAAACAGCCGCTTCGGGACCATAGTCTTTCCCAATTCAGATTCCTCCAAAACATAAAAGATGCCGAGGTATATCACCAGGATGCGAGATATATCACCGCACACCCTCTCGAAACTATCACAGACGGCGCGCGCTTGGGGCAGGGTCGTACCCCCGAATTCATCCCTTATTTAAAGAATACGCGACAGCGGCTGGTTGCTGGTTCTCTGCGCGGGAATTTCGGCCTTCTTTTGCTTCCTGTGTCGCTCGTTTGCTTCCCATGTCATTGAGGCGAACTGCGAGGAGAACGGCCGAGGCAACTGCAGGATTGTGCCGGCAATAGAGCTCCGGTCTTGTTCTCGTTCAGTCGAAAATCCCGCCTGCGTCTGGCGTGCGCTCTGTTGAGAGCGCTACGAGACAACGAGCCACCCGTCGCTCCCTACTTAGAAGCGAGGAACCTATCCGGAGGCATACCACTTTCGTGGGAGGCGACGGATGCCATGGAAGTGCAATGGGAGAAGTGGGATCGATTCGGTAGCTTTAAGCCGTCCAGCTATCCGTGTGTAAGACGGTGCCGGATCCCGAATCCGGATGTGTCTATGCCCACGTCCGTTCGCCTACTCGTTTGTCCCAGCCGTCCTAGGAGCCTTGTCAATGTTTCCTCTCGTAAAAATCCCTCAAACGAAAGCTGCGGTCTGCCTGTCTACGCTGGCCCTCCTACTTGCTGGAGCCACTGCTCGCGCTCAAGTCACGTATGACGCGCAAATTCCTTTCAACTTGAACGCGCTGACGCTCGTGAGTCCGAGCGGAGTAGCTGTTGCGCCCGACGGCACTGTTTATCTGACCGACATCCAGAGTGCGACCACAGGGCGCGTCCTGCAAATCACTCCAACCGGGACGGTTGGCGGGACCGGCGGCGGGGCAGCATCGCTTACGTCCACGGTGGTGACGCTCGCTCCCAGGGTCGGGGGAAGCCTGGTCAATTTGAAGAACCCGAATGCGGTAGCGGTAGACTCAACGGGTGCACTGTACATTGCCGACATTGCCGGCCAACAGGTGCTCAAGCTGGCGAACCCGGAGACAAGTTCGGTTGCAACCGTTGTGACGTATCCGGGAACCGAGACCCCTTCGGCGTTGGCAGTCGACGCCTCAAACAATCTGTACATCGCCGATTCTAAGCAACCCGCGATCTATGAAGTCACAGGTGGCACAGCGACCAAGCTGGCCATCAGTCCGGCGACTTTGAAGCCAGTCGGCCTTACTGTGGATGCGTCGGGCAATGTCTACTTCGCCGACGCGCTCAACAATGCGATCTACAAATACACGGCATCGGGTACTTCGACGGCTGTTTTCCTCGCCAGCCCAAGCACGGGTCCCTTCCAATTCTCATCGGCGACAGCGGGGCTGCCCATCGGCTTGGGATTCGACCCGGCAGGTTTCCTCTATGTCCTGGACAGCAGCGCGGCCAAATTGTGGCAGATCAACACAACCACGCCTAGCACTAACTATCTCGTGCCCTTCACGGGAATTACAGCTCCAGGCAGCCTGGCGGTGAGCTCCATCGGTAATCTGTACATGAGCGATGATTCCAATAAGGCGGCGGACGAGCTCTTTTACAACAACAACCCGGTGAACTTTGGCACTATCGCCGCTGGCGCGGCGAGCCCGCTGGTCAACGTGAATTATCAATTCAATACCGCGGTGACTGGCCTGAAGTTCTTCCAAAGTGTGCAGGGAGACACGACGGGAGAGTTCGTATCGTCAAGCACTGCATGCACCGGTGCCTCGGGAACAATCTGCACAATGAAGTTCGGGGCCAACTACATGGCGGCCACTCCCGGTCTACGCCAAGGGGCTTGGGGTCTGAAGGATCCCCTCGGGAAACTCTACGCAATACCCAGCGTGGGCATCAGCCAGGCAGCCGATCTGGCGCTCTATCCGGGTGTTCAGATGACGCTATCGCAAACTTCACCAGCCCCGACACTCTATGAACCTCAGGGGCTCGCAGTTACCGGCAATGGTGGAACGCTCTTCGTAGGTGACGAGGGTGGAATCCTGAGCACAGCTCCCCCGACGTACACACACGGTGCAGTGTGGGCCTATACATCGGGTACTGGTACTCCACAGTCTGTCGGGAGCTTTAAGACCCCGATGGCGCTCGCACTGGATGGGGCAGGTGATCTCTTCGTGGCCGACTACGCCGGGACGGTAACAGAATTTCCGCCGTTAGTGGCGGTCAGCGGAACTGTGACGTGGCCGGGCTTTGGCACGCAGTTGAGCTTTCCGCCTAGCGCAGCGCTCACTCACCCGATGTCGCTCGCCTTTGATCCTTCGGGCAACCTCTACATCGGAGACATGGGTTCTCAGGGCACTGGTGCAACTGCAGGACAGCCCGGTTACATCATCAAGGTCCCGCCGAACGGTGGAACTCCAGTCAAGCTCAACTACACGGTCGGTGGCACCGCCGTTATCTTCCCCCAGGCTTTAGCTACCGACATCTATGGCAACCTGTTTAT
>DASYBJ010000002.1:0-2897 GCA_036500845.1 Acidobacteriaceae bacterium | reverse complement strand
GCGCCCACAAATCCATCAGACCCTATGATGCCCACTTCAATCGTGCTTCCACTTTCCATTGTCACCACGATCGAACAAATGCCCTGCTCGAGGAAGTACACGGTGTCCATTCCCTGACCTGGACTATGCAGCGTTTGGTTCAGTCTGAAGGTTGCCGGCGTGAGGTGGGGCGCGAGTCGATCGATCTCGCTTGTAGGTAGAGAAGCTAGAACCCGGTTTTTGTAAGGCTGGGGGAGGGGCTCGGTTTTCATGGCGCTCCTTTGCGTCGCGGGGCCAAAGGCCCACACCTAAACGCGCAAAAGAGCCGTCCGGGCAAAGTTGCGTACCAAGATGCGGTTCAATGATACGCTCTCGCTCAGCGGTCTATCAGAAGAGCGGAAGAATCCGGGATACAGGGTGGACGTTACCGGCAGGATTTGTGAGGCCAAACCGTCGCTAATGTTTGCCACCCGACAGACGCCGCTGCACGCTCGGGCTAGGGCCTGCCTGCGAAGCAAGACACTCGACGTACTCCTGATCGGTCAACTCTCATCTGGTCCTGGCAGCGAGCAGCTCTGCAAGGCGATGGCGAATCGATCGGGAGTGCGACTTGAACATGCTGAATCCGGCGTTTACGAGAAGCACATCATGTCCGAGGAGCTTGAGAGTGCGCTCTAGTTTCAGCTCTCGGCTTGGCCAGTAGAGTTTCCTTTCCCCAATCACGACGATGGACCGTGGCTTCAACCTAAACTGTAAACACTGCATCTGCCTGCGGCAGAAATAAATCTCGATATTGATCGCGCTCACATCAAGCCGCGCTTCCTCGATCACGGCGATGCACCGATCCTGGAGAAATGCCGGGGACACCGGCGGGGTCTCCAACGGATATCGGTAGTAAACAACTTCGGTTACAAGGAGAGTGATGTCCGCACCAAGACTCGCTGCATAATCGGCGGCGGATCTCAGGGCGGCAATTGTTCCTTCAATTGTCGTGAAGACCACGTGAATGTGAAGGCGGCCGGAATCATGCCTGGCGGCGGGCGCTATGTACAGCCCCTCTCTGTCCATGTCCGGATCTATAAGGCGACCGGGCTCCTGATGGTTCGATTCTGCTTTACGAACTCGGGTCGCGGAGATCATTTCAGCCTCGCTCTAGCTTTCACTCGTCCCACACATCCTGAAGGGACCGAACTCCCGCGACTGCTGCGCGATCCGCGACTGCTGCGCGACGGTCACGGGAGAAGGATTGTTTTCTGTAGTCATAAGTCTCTCCCGGAAACGGATTGATCCACTGGGTATCTCGTGGTTCCCCTCGTGCCGGATCGCGAGGACTGGGGCGAACCGGGTGAGAAGGCGCCTTGTGATCCATACAGAGGTTCACAAGGAACCAAAGCATGAAAATGATCCCAGCGAGGCAGACGGAGAAGAGAGCCTTATCAACCATGAAGGACCTCCGGCGCCCCGGCGGTATGCGCCAGCAATTGCACGACTGAGCCAAATTTCATTGGGCTCCCGGGTCTCGTCGCGTGACGCAGGCATCATCTGTATTCGCCATACACGGATTACTTCCATGAGTTCGAGTCGATTGAACTTTGTAAGCTTGGTAAGTAGCTCTCTTGCCTTTGCGTTCATCGGGCGCACAAGCGTCGCTTCATTTGCTCCAGATCGGATGCGCGGGAACACGCCATGCTGTCGCCTGGGCCCCGGGCTTCGGTGGCGTTGAAGCCATTCGCAACTCACCATTTGGTTTTATGTGGGAGACCGCATTAATGGCGCAGTTGCCGTCCTTGAGCAATTCTCGAAATATATCTTTCACTAACTCAGACTGATTGGCATTGAATTCAATACCATGCACATTTGGCATTGATAGTACCCCTTATCCAACGCAATCCAATTCTAACGTTTAATTTCTAAAAGAAGCATAAGATCGTGATAGCCATATCAGGGCTTTGCCAATCGGAAGATTTCAGTCGCGCCAATTCCCGTTCGGCGAACAGTTGAAGGAGACTGAGGCTTTACATGACAATGACAAGTCGTCGATTTATTAGTAACAACCTCGTTATCGTCAACTACTAGTATACGAACATAAATGCGTAACTCATGGTTCAGCACTCCGATCCGCCAGCAAACAATGTGACCTGTAGCTGCACTGATCATCCATCGCTTGGATCAGACGGATGGATTAGAGCAAACTAATTCCACGAGAGATAAGGAATAACGTCCACAACAGACGCCACTGACTTCCTCTTCGGGGCAAGGAGCAACTACCCACTCAACGCGCCGAACGGATCCTGAGTGACCTCTGGTCATCCAGCAAAGGTATAAATTATGAGTCTGAAGCCGTTTAAAATCGAGTTCGTCCGTGAGCGCTCTGTAAACCGCATCTTGGCTGATGGGCCCCCAGCCGAGATAAGTGTAAAATCCACCATAGGGCTTTTTCGCCGGGAGCGGAGCAGCGCCCGATGTAGTTGTGTGAAGTTCTCCCGACCTTCTGACCTACTGTCTGTTGGACTGCGAACTCTCAGGGGGAAAGAAAAAACGCTCAGACGGGCAGCGCGGGATTCCCGGCGGCGGCTCACTTCTTTCCTTCTTCTCGATTGCGTGCTGATTCCATAACGCACAATTCTGCCGCATCGGGAAAGCCTACAGCGGAATTTAGCATGCGAAACATCCGCCAAGCCGCCCGGCGCTCGCAAAGCCTCATCGACAACCGACGCGACTCCATCGACAGCACAGAACGGCAGACTTGGCCGGCTGGAGCCCGAGCCAGTTGAAGCGCATCTGGGCAATCCATTCCGCCAGTTCCAACCGCTCAAGCTGAAGCGTATGGCCCTATGGTGGATTTTTACACTTATCTCGGCCGGGGGCCTAAAACTGCAGGAGGGTTCTCACCTGCAATCGAGAACCTCTATCGTGTG
>DASYBJ010000001.1:0-13832 GCA_036500845.1 Acidobacteriaceae bacterium | reverse complement strand
TCGGCGCGTTTTTCCGCAGCCTGCTAGTCGAGCTCACGGCGAAAGTACGGGCGCTCATCACCAAGACTTTTCCGGAGCACGCGACCGCGATGGAAGAGGCTGCCGGTGTCCTCTCAAAAGAGGAGCGGCTGATCTTTCTGCGACTACTTAAGAAACTGGGAAAGGGCGGGCAGGATGAATCTTAGTGGAACAGTGTGCCCACGAACGCCTCTCGAGCAGTTTTACGTTGCCTTCCCGGACATTCTGCGTCATCTTGATGTCTCGCTGCAGAATTCTTTCGTCGTCTTACTTGGCTTGAAGCCGACGGTAAGCTCTCATAAACACTTGTATCGCAGAGTTGACGTGCTCCTGGAGCGCGCTCTTCGGCAGAGAAGACGAATCGAATCCGAGCACAAACCAACGAACAGGACCGCCGGTGATCAGGCTCATGAAGTGCTGCGCCATTTGGCGGGTATCCTCGTTCGATAACCGCCCCTTCTTGACCTGCTTCGTGAAGTACGCAGCCAGTGCTTCCTCCCCCCGTTTCGGTCCGAGTTCATAAAAGCGTCTCGCTAAGTCAGGAAACCTAGCCGCTTCCATGCTGACCACCCGAACCAGTGCAATCTGTTCCTTGGACAGCGCGAATCTGATCAGTGCCGATCCGAAATTACGGAGAGTGTCTTCAATCGGAGGCTCCGCCGGGAGCGAACCGGCAACCTGTTGGAAGATGCCAGTCATTCGCCGCTCGATCACTGCCAAGAACAATCGCTCCTTCGTTGGGAACCGCGAGTAGAAAGTAGTTTTAGACGAATTCGCCCGCCGCGCGATTTCGTTCGTGCTCGCTGCCGAAAAGCCCTCGGAAATAAAGACCTCCGCAGCCACGTCGAGTAGCTCCGTCAAGCGTTCTTCATCCAGCCTGGCCCGAATGGGCCGCGGCTTGGGCCGCGTTGCTTTCACGAAAATAATCTCCGAACCGGCGAAAGTATCGCTTCTGATTTAGATTTCGCACATCTGCAACTTCCTAATCGCGTGGGCATCTCATAATAACTACCGTACCATACGGTATCGATAACCCCAGGCAAAATCGCTGGATTCAATTCACGTGGCACACAGGAGAACACCCATGAAGCATAACCAGGCAAAAGTCATGATCGTTGGTGCGGGCCCTGCAGGAATGACGGCGGCAATGGAACTCGCTCGGCAGGGCATTCCGGTCAGACTCATCGAAAAGACAGCCGAACCGGCAACGACATCACGAGCGATCGGAGTCCAGGCACGGACGCTGGAGCTTTTCGAGCAGCGTGGCATCGTGGACCCAATGATTGCGCGGGGAAATCGCGGCCTTGCAGGCAGTATCTATGACGGTGGCAAGCGGATCTTTCGCCTCGACTTCAGCCATCTCGACAGTAAATACAATTACATGCTCTTTATCTCACAAGCAGAAACCGAGGCGATCCTGCGCGATGCCCTTGCCAAACTAGGAGTAAGGATCGAACGTGAATTGGAGTTGCATGCCCTAAGCCAATCGGATCGAGGCGAGACCATCACTAGCGTCCTGAAGCACAGAGACGGTTCACTTGAGAGCGCGACATTCGACTATATGATCGACACTGAAGGAGCACACAGCATCGCGCGTACCACACTTGGTCTCCATTTCGAAGGCAAGATGCTCGACGAAAGCTATGCGCTTGGCGACCTCTATCTTGAAGGCGACCTGCCCGAGACGGAATTCCACATCTTCTCTTCCAAATACGGTTTCATGGGTCTCTTCCCGATGGGTGGTGGTCGCTTCCGCATCATTGCGAGCAATCCCATCAACAAACCGAGTAAGGATACCGCGCCATCCCTGGACGAGTTACAGCAGATTTATAATCAACGCTCACACATCCCTGTACGCTTCCACGATATGGGCTGGAGTTCCTGGTTTCGGATCAACAGCCGCATGGTTGAGAGATTGCGTTCTGGCCGCGTTTTTCTCGGGGGCGATTCCTCGCATATCCATAGTCCCGCAGGCGCACAGGGGATGAACACCGGCATTCAGGACATGATCAACCTTAGCTGGAAGCTGGCGCTGGTCGTCAAAGGGCAGGCGACTCCTAGACTGCTCGATACCTACAACGACGACCGTATTCCGGTGATCCGCAACGTGCTCACGAAGACAGAGGGGTTAACGGGTGCCATCGGCTCAGAGAATCCAATCTTTCGGTCCGTCTTCAGTCACATTGCCCCCTGGATCGCCAGCACGGAGTTTGTGCAGGAGAACAGCACGGAGCGCATGAGCCAGCTTTCACTGAATTATCGTGAAAGCCCGTTGTCCCTTGCCGACAGCAGGCCTGGAGAAATTCATGCCGGCGACCGCATTCCCGACATGCCGCTTGTCCAACTTAGCAAGCCCGGTGAGGACGCGCACGAGACGCCGACGAGCCTCTTTCGCCTGCTTAACCCGAACAAATTCACGTTGCTCTATACCAACATCGCTTCCCCTGAAAAGACACAGGAGCAAGTGCAATCGCTGCTCTCACCATGGAAGCATCTTGTACAGGGGTATCACGTCTCTCGCACCCAGGAGAACGAGCGGGTCTTCAAGCATGTCTTCGGCACAGATCCAGCGATATTGCTGATACGCCCGGACAGCTATCTCGCCTTCACCGGCTCGGAGCATTCAGTGCCCGCATTGGCCAAATATCTCGAACATTGGTTCCCAACTCAACCCCAATCCACTCCCAAGGAGAATTGAGTACTCCCTGCAAAGTGCCGCGATACTCTTCAAAAGACGCTCTCAGGATTAAAAGAGATGTAGGCGTGTTTCTCCTAGTATAGGTGTTTTGCGAGGTGGGAATGCTTCGCCTCCTTATGCCGAATAGGAGATTTGATGGCAAATATTCTTGTCGCTGCATGCCCCGCTCCGGGTCACGTTAATCCGATGTTATCCGTAGCTCAACACTTATCATCAATTGGCCATTCAATCACTTTTCTTTCTGGAACGCTTTTTCGCGATCAGGCCACCGCCTTAGGTTTTCGCTTTGTTCCTCTATCAGGTAAAGCGAATATCAATTACATGCGTCTTGACGAGGAACTACCGGAGAGAGCAGCTGCGTATGCGAAGCCGGGTCCTGAGGCATTGAATGCTGAATGTCGGTATACAGGTATTGATCCTATTCCAGATCAGTATCGGGCTATACGGCAGATCCTTGCCGAAGGTCCCGTGGATCTTATACTGACGGATATTTATTTTTGGGGTGTCTTTCCGCTGCTACTGGGTGCAAGAGATGCTCGTCCCCCTGTTGTCACATTTGGAGTGTTGCCACTGATCGTGAGCAGTCGCGACGTAGGTCCTTTTTCCGGTCCCGATACGAGTCCGAACGGTTTGTTGCGCAATCAGCAGGAGACCCAGCAGTTCCACGCGATGCTGCAGCCTGCCGCAACGCACTTCAATGAAGTATTGCACTCTTGCGGAGCACCGGATTTGCCGGAGTTCTTCATGGACTGTGCGGTCCACCTCCCCGATCATTTCCTAGAGCTAACAGCTGAAGCGTTTGAGTATCCGCGAACCGATCTGAAGGGGAGTATCCAGTTCATCGGAAATCTCATGCCCCGCACTCAGCGTAAGAACAGCATGCCCGATTGGTGGGATTCGCTGGACAAATCGAAGCCTGTGGTACTTGTGACGCAGGGCACGATTGCGAACAGGGATTTGAGTCAGTTGATTGAGCCTTCTATAGCTGCACTTGCGGATGAGAAGATGACGGTGATTGTTGCCGCAGGGCGTCCCGACCTCGAGGTTATTCAATTGCCTGGGGGCGTTAAGCCTGCCAACACGAAGATCGAAAACTTCATACCGTTCGAGCAGATTCTGCCTAAGGTGGATGTTTTCGTAACAAACGGCGGCTTTGGATCAGTCAATCTGTCCCTCAGCAAAGGAGTACCTATGGTGGTCGCCGGGGACACAGAAGACAAGATCTTCACTGCAAGCCGCGTTCGCTGGACGGGAACCGGAATCAATCTCGAAACCGGCCGCCCGACTGGCGAACAAGTTCGCACCGCTGTTCGCGAAGTACTTGCCGACAAGAAATACAAAAGGAATGCTACAAAATTAAAGAAGGAGTTCGCACGATATAACGCCTTCGATCTGATTACCAAGGTCGTAAACTCGGTTCTCGCTTCAAGAAACGCAGACGAATTCGTTGCAACAGCCGGCAGGCAAGGCTGATCGCTAACGGCAAGTAGAACAACGAAGCCACATCACACTTTGCGGCTGCGCTCCGCCTCTAGTCGGCGATCTGATTCAGATGGCCGACTAACAGGCTGCGGAAAAACGCGCCGAAGCAACAAGCGACGCGCAAGAAGATGTATCACCCGAATCGGGGCACCCAAGGAATAGACGGTTCGTTCGCCGCAGACTAGTTTTTCAGCAGCCTGCTAGAGCTCCATCTTCAGCAGATCATTTGGATCGTAATCGGGCGGCTAATCCCGTGCCGCAGCGATCGGGCATGCTTGAAAACGCTCTCTTGCGCGACAACTGCGACGCGCGCCGTAGATTCGCAGACGGAGACATCGCAGTCGTAGCTGAGATTGGCCTCAGCCAGAACGAGGCAGGAGCCTTCGTGCTTGTCGGCAGGGCTCTCGGTCACGATCGCCGGTGTCGACCCTGAAATGGCGGAAGTGCTAGTTCGGGGCGCAGAGGCCATCTGTGTCCATTTCGAATGCCCTCAGGGCATGATCAATCTCGCGATTGCCGTCTCCGTCCCATATCCGGTGAATATGAGTCGAACCTCTGGTCTATTGTCTCTAAAAGAGTTGGGGCACACTTGCCGGAGTACATCCGCGAGTGGCCGCAGCAGCAGATCGATCAGGAGAGAACGGTGCAGCAAAGCAACTCGAGGTTGGAGAGGGAACACCCAGATGTGGTGTCCCCTGCCCCGCTGCGCGATGCAACGGTCTGGTTCATGGCCATTTCCGTCGGAGTTATCGTCGCGAACATCTACTACGCGCAGCCGCTCCTTGCAGATATCGCCCGCACGTTTCGGCTGACCGTAACACAGGCAGGCACTGTGGCCATGCTGAGCCAGGCAGGCTCGGCGCTCGGTATGTTTCTCTTCGTCCCCCTCGGAGATGTTCGCGAGCGCCGATCTCTGATCTCCGTTCTCTTATTAGGCGCTACGGTCTCCCTGGTGCTGGTTACGATCGCAATCAACGCCCTATGGCTGATGGTCGCGTCGGTAGCCCTCGGAGCGACTGCGGCAGTCGTGCATGTGTTCTTGCCTTTTGCCGCGGATCTAGCTCCCAGCCACCGACGCGGACGCGTGGTGGGGACGGTCATGAGCGGTTTGCTTATAGGAATTCTGCTGGCGCGCACGTTCAGCGGATTCCTGGGCGCCAGATTCGGGTGGCGCGCCGTCTACGCCATCGCTGCTGGGATGATGCTATTGCTTCTCATCTTTGTGCAGTTTCTTTTGCCGCGCAGCGAGCCCAGGGTTCGGCTCTCTTATGCCGGCCTGCTGCGGTCCATTGCGCATCTGTTTCGCGAGCATCAGGCGCTGCGCGAATCGGCGTTGCTCGGTGCAACGTTCTTTTGTGCCTTCAGTGCTTTTTGGACGACGCTGATTTTTCTGCTGGAGACCCCGCCGTATCACTACGGCAGTCAGGTCGCAGGACTGTTCGGCTTGGTCGGCATGGCAGGCGCGCTAGGCGCGCCTCTGGTTGGCAGGTTTGCGGATCGACGCGGGCCGCGCCCGGCGATCGGCATCGCGCTCGTGTTGGTCTTCCTCTCGTATCTGATACTGATTGCTTTTGGCAAATCCCTGGTTGGACTTATTGCGGGAGTTTTGCTTCTTGATTTTTCAGTTCAAGCCGGACATGTCTCGAATCAGACTCGCATCTATGGTCTGGCGCCGGAGGCCAGAAGCCGTCTCAACACCGTATATATGGTCTGCTACTTTGCGGGGGGCGCCATAGGCTCAGTGCTTGGAGCGTGGAGCTGGCGGCTCGCAGGTTGGAGCGGCGTATGTTGTTTAGGTTTGTCCGTCATGGCCTTTGGCTTGCTCGCCTTTTCGAGATCCACCAGGGCGAACAGGCAGGACAGGCAAGTTGCCCTAGTGAATGACTAGTGCACGCAGCCAAGGCCAGGGTACAGGGTGTCCGGAGCTGCGTTTCCTCGTCTCCTGGAAGCTCTGACGCAACGGGCCGCACGTGATCATCCTCTTTCAATCGCGTGAGTGATCTCTGCCATACTGTTGTACATGTCCAAATCTGTGGCCATTATTGGCGCTTCAGGCGCGGTGGGTAGCGCACTGGCTTCGCAGATGCTACGCAGTCAGATGCTTGAACCTTCCGACCGGCTTCAACTGGTTGGGCATGGCGCCGCTCTGAGTGAAGCAAAACTTCTCGGCACGCGCATCGATCTGCTCGATGCCTTCGATGATGAGCGCGTGGACGTCGAAGTGGTGCCAAAGATCTGCGACACCGAGGCCGATATCGTCATAGTAGCCGCAGGGGCGACCGTATCTCCTCAGTGCAGAACTCGTAGAGATTTGGGCACTACTAACCGCACGATCTTCGAGCAAATTGCCGAAGAGTGTGCCAGCAGAGTACCGGAAGCAGTGTTTATTGTGGTCAGCAACCCGGTCGAGCTTGCAGTGCACATTCTATCGAGCAGGCTGGACCGCCATCGCGTGATCGGCATGGGCGCGCAGCAGGATTCATTTCGCTTTTCCCGCGCTATAGCCAATGATCTCGGTATCAGCCGCCACGATGTGCGCGCAAGCGTCCTGGGCGAGCATGGGCAAGCGATGGTTCCAATTTGGAGCACAGTGGAATTATTGACGTCGAGCCCGGCTCTCCGCGATGCGCTTGCCACTCTGAAGCAGTGCAGCGCGGCCGTCCCTCTCGCCCAACGAATCGGAATGCTCCAGACAGAAGTGGCGCAACTTGTCGAAGCAGGCTGTATCCTCGAGGCCTACGACGCCACTCGTCAATCACTGCCGGATGCACGCATCTTCGTTGAGCCATTTATAACCGTGCACACCATGCACTCGACTCCAAATGCAACCTCCAATGCGACTCTTTACTGCCTCGCGGCCGTGCTTGCGAATGACCGGCGCCGCGTGCACGGCCAAGTTCGGCTTGAGGGCGAAGCCCTAGACTTACATGGTGTATGCGGAATTCCGCTGACACTGGGCCATGATGGCTGGCGCCAGGAAAGTTTGGACTGGTTGGACACCGCGGAAAAGGCACATCTCGTTCAGTGTGTCGGCTCGATCGACGAGTTCATTGCAGCAATCCTCTCCCAGCCACCTGGAGAGGCGGCTTCAACAGCACAGTCTGCGAATCTCTAACGATCTTTTAACGACCTTCGCTTTGCGCAAGTCCTCTTTCGGCACTCGGTGAAATCTGAAAGATTAGCTGATAATCAAGGATGCCATCGCAACTGACATCGAAAGTATTACGGCCATCTACAACCAAATTCTTGGGACATCGACGGCGATCTATAACGATACGCCGGTGAGTGTTCCGGACCGCTTAAATTGGTGGCAGACCCGTCGCGAGCAGGGGTATCCTGTCATTATTGCGACGGAGCAGGACCACGTCGCCGGCTTTGCGTCCTTCGGTGATTTTCGGGCGTGGCCTGTCTATCGGTATGCGGTCGAGCACACGGTCCATGTACACCCATCCTGGCGCGGACACGGCGTTGGGACACAACTCGTGAAGGAGCTGATATTGCGTGCACAGGCTGCCGGCAAACATGGAATGGTCGGTGGCGTGGATGCGGAGAACCTCGCCTCTTTGCGACTCCATCAGGGCCTCGGTTTTGAGCGGGTTGCTCATTTCCGAGAGATCGGACATAGGTTCGGCCACTACTTGGACCTCATCTTGCTGCAGTAGTGGGTCACGCCTCCGGCGAGGCCCGAGCCCGATAACGATCACAGCGAACTCCGCCGAACCATGGGGAATTAGAAAAAGCTGTATGCTCGAAAATTCATAGAAGGTAGCGGAGCGCTCCCTAACCTCCTCTCGTCCATTGTTTAGAGCCGCTCGCAGAACGGGCCATACAAACCCATCAACACGATCAAAACGGAATACGGGATCGTGTGAAAGGAATCCTGATGTCAGGCAGTCGCAGACAGACGTTTCGCGGGATCACGAAAGCAATTTTTACCCGTTTACGTAAAAAAGCTTCGAAGATCGGGCTTCGAGTCCCGGGGCCTTGTGGGGAAGCGGTGAAGGATGGAGTCAGAATCCAGTGGAACTACGATGCGGCCCAGGAGCAACTTGAAGTGGAGTGCGTACGCGCTCCATTTTGGATCGATTCCATTCGGGTCGATAAGGAGCTTCGCCGTGAAATCGAAGCTGTTCTTGAATCGAGTCGGGCGGCTTGATTCGCTCAACTATCGTTAATCGTTGCGGAGCACGATCACGGGATCGAGTATGGAATCGATCTTTGACGCTCAACGATCCACCTTTCATTCACCTGCTGGAATGAGTGGGAAAAGCAGAAGGGGGGAAGGCGAAGCGGCGAGGGTTTGTTCTGCCACTTCTGATCCAAAGTACGCGTTCAGAAATTGGGACCCTTGATCTGCTCCTGGTGTAGAGGAAAGGTCAAAACACCGGCCAAACGCCTTCCGCTTCAAGGGTTAGTTTCTCCTATTTGCCGACAACGGGACGAAGCCGCTCTCGTAGGGATGGCGATGTTCAGGCCAGGGATTCCACGGCTGCGAACGGCCATCACGCGTGTGGCAAACAAAAGCAAATAGCCGCTGGATCAAATAAGAAGGTGAGCGCCAGGCAGGCAATGACAGAGTATCGTGCGACGCCGAGCCCGTGCGCCTCACAAAGCTTCCCCGAGCCAACAAACAGGTCGAAGGCCAAAAGATGAACCCGGCCACCGAGCAGCAACCATTCATTGGTGTAGAGCTGTCCCAGGTCTTTCCCCGCAAGGCTTTCCTTTCGATGCACACTGGACAACCATAGTCGTGGCTCGCCGCTTCTAGATCCCAGAAAATTGGCTACCGTCGTTGTCGTCCTAATAGTGTCGACGGGCCCTAGATTCACAGCGCAAACCTCCAGCCCTAGCACCCGATGCGACCTGAATTTCTTTCAGCAGGTATACTGGTGCCGCAAAAATTTTATAGGTCGCTGGTCTCTGTAAAACGCTGCGCGAATGAATCTGCCTCAAGCCCGTTGTATGCGACCGCTCATTAAGATATGAAATTTACCAAAAGTGCTCTTTCGATTGCCCTGAGCGCAGTGATGTGGATTGCGCTTCCTCATATTCTTCAAGCCCAGGGTGTGGACGCTGCCATGCTTCTCCATCCGCCGGCGGACAGCTGGCCGGAGTACCACGGAGATTATTCGGGGAGGCGTCACAGCAGCCTGACGCAGATTACGCCCCAGAATGTGAGAAATCTGAGCCTCGCCTGGGCCTTTCAGACCGGCCAGGCCGCCACCATCAAGTCTTCGCCGCTGTTAGTCGATGGAGTGTTGTACTTTACCGTCCCCGACAATGTCTACGCCGTGGACGCGCGGTCGGGCCATCTGCTCTGGCACTATACGTATCCGCCGAACAAGGGCGACCACATCGGCCAGCGGGGCGTCGGGATGTATAAGGATTGGCTCTTCTTCACTTCACCCGACGCGCATCTGGTTTCTCTCAACGCCAAAGATGGCACGGTGCGTTGGATCGTTCCAATTGCGGATGTCAACAAGGGTTATTGGGCCACGATGGCGCCCCTTGTCGTGGGTAACCACGTGATCATCGGTGTGGGGGGTGACCTGGATAACTTGCTCACCTTTGTCAGGTCGGTTGATCCGGAAACCGGCGCGACACAGTGGCAGTGGGACGTCACGCCGCCTGCGGGAACACCCAACACTGCGACCGGCGGTACGACGTGGATGGCCGGAACCTACGATCCGGATCTCAACCTGATCTATTGGGGGACCGGAAATCCGACTCCGGTTTTGAATGGCACAGCACGGCCCGGCGACAATCTCTATACCTGCAGCATCGTGGCGCTGAATCCCGATTCGGGGAAACTGGTTTGGGCCTTTCAGCCTTCGCCCCACGATACGCATGATTGGGATGCTGTCGAAACTCCAGTTCTGGTCGATGGTTTGTTCCATGGGCAACCGCGAAAGATGCTCCTTCAGGCCTCGCGCAACGGCTATTTCTTTGTCCTCGACCGCACTACGGGAAAGGACCTGCTGACTACTCCCTTTGGGCCGGTGAACTGGGCGAAAGGCGTTGACGCAGAAGGACGTCCGATTCCGGATCCCGCAAAGGAACCGGCACCCGATGGGCGCCTGATTGCGCCAGAAGAAAGTGGTCTGAACAATTATCGGGCACCGAGTTTCGACCCCAAGACCGGGCTATTTCTCGTAAATGCACATCCGAGCTACAGCATCTACTTCGCCAAGCCAGCCGATGGAGCCTGGGGCTGGGCCGGCGCCGATTACGGATTGTGGGGCAAGGCTGTTCTTGAGGCAATCGATTATCAGACCGGAAAAATTCGTTGGAAGCATGAACTGGGCCCTGGGGGTGCGGGCGCGGGAGTGCTGACCACAGCTTCAGGAATTACCTTTTCCGGGGATGCCCACGGGAACTTTCTCGCTCTCGATACGAGCACGGGACAGACGCTTTGGCACGCCGGCTCGGGAGCGAGCATCGCAAGCTCGCCAATTACCTACGAGCTCGACGGCCGCCAATTCATCATGACCAGCAGCGGAGGAGTGCTGTTCGCCTGGGCGCTTCCGAACGCCGGCCCGAAAGTGGCCCACGAAGCCCTGCATCCGAATTCACCAGCTAATCCTTGAGAGCGCGTGGAGTGTATCGGTCGGCTTCGGCCATCCCCTTTCTTCGGATGAACTGGGGGTTGTGTGTCGAACAATTATGCTGCTCGAGTTTCTGGAGCCGGTTGCTCCGACGACGAGGTTGGTGACAAAGCTGAGGACCGCCTCATAAAGCGGCGCTCAACTGTCCAGTAAAGCAGCGTTGCAAAGCATGTGGCGGTTACTGCCACAACACCAATAAACGACCAGTACCGCAATGGAGACAAGGTACGAATTTGTACCCAGCGATTCAGCAGATGCGAGAGCACAAACAGTACGATGCCATGCGTAATGTAAAAGCTGTAACTTATCGTGCCAAGCAGAAACACGGCAGGCGAAGATAGCAGCCCGAAGAAGTCATTTCCCGCGACCACAAACACAAAGACTATGATCAGTAGAAGAAACTCTGTGGGAGCATAATAATCTACTTTCAGAAGCACCGGTGCCGCCAGAAAGAA
This sequence comes from Acidobacteriaceae bacterium, assembly GCA_036500845.1. Classification (GTDB taxonomy): domain Bacteria; phylum Acidobacteriota; class Terriglobia; order Terriglobales; family Acidobacteriaceae; genus PALSA-350. The sequence continues at coordinate 2,574 of DASYBJ010000001.1, read as the reverse complement.
CAACGGGATTGGTGTCCAGCGTCGTTGTTGTAACACCTGCCTCCACTGCGGCGGGCATCGGGCATACAAAAATGCCACAACCATTCCCAGTCCAAAGCCAAGTCCGAAGAACGAGTCCAAAAGGAGAATGATCAGAGGCCCGGTGGGCCTTGTGGGCGGATCGAATGGAAACACGACACCACGTCGCGCCAACACCCAAGAGATGCTAGCCGCCAGAGCTATATAGATGAATACACGGTAGCCTTTGAAGATCAAAAATAATATTGGCAACAGGAGATAGAAGGCAATCTCAAACATGAGGGTCCAAACCACCCCCGCATTAACATATAACGCCTGCTGAAATCCATTGACGGAAAAAGTGGGGATAAACATCAACAGCCCCATAACCTCACCGGCAAACGTCTTCGGCGGCACAGCTAGCTCGAAATGAGTGCTCACAAAAACGATCAACAGAACAACACCCACAGAAACGTAATAAGCTGGCACCAATCTACGCACGCGCGCCACCAAGAAGCTTCCGTATCCGCCTATTCCATTGCGCGCCATACACTTCGACCAAAAAAGAAACCCGCTCATAAAAAAGAATAGCGTGACTGGCGCTGAACCTAGAAATGCATAGAATCGCGACGCCGGAGTGACCCACTTCCCGGTTTGAAAATAGAAGTAACTCACCATGGCATGATGAAACAGCACGCTTGTAGCGAGGAGCCCGCGTAGAGATTCGAGAGGAACATTCAGTTTCCTAGTATCTAACCGCAAAATGCGCGCAAGCACTCCCGCTACACCGATGATGCAGCCAGACAGTACGAAGTACGGCCAGGGAGCGGTAACTGTCATCTCGAAGACCTTTCGCCAAGGAATTACGGCAGATTCAAGTTCATGACTCTGGTTCCATTGCGAAGTTTGAGTGAGCAGAGTCGAGACGGTTAAAAAGTGCTATCTGGAAAAAGGGGTTCTAGCAGCGATCCGGAACAGCTTCGCTGAAGCGCGCTTGATCTCCGATACCATCGTTGGCTTCCCATCTGACTCACGTTTTCCAAACGTCCTTACTAACATTCAAAAAAGAGACATCTGTAGAGAGGAACACCCGAAGGTTCCTTTTCGATGGGTGAAAGTTCAATCGCACTGCCGATGCCGCCTTGGTCCACCCAAACCTCAGTGCTGTCATTGTTGTACTTTCTCAATACGAGGGGATTTCGAATCGGCACAGCGATCGAGTCGTCAAGTACCAGCGGCCTTCGATCGTAGAGTTGGTGCGACGCTCTGCTAATTGCTCGCCACGTTCGAGTAACTTCGGTCTGGTCCGCTGTTGACGCACTTAGTTGAGCCAAATGTTTCGCAGGATGTATACAGCCAGCACTTGGCATTACTGTCTTTCCGGAGCAGTCCCACTGCCCGTATGGCACGAAGGTACGTTTCCTGTACCAAGTCCTCGGCTTCATGAGTGTTGCGGGTGAGGGCCATCGAGTATAAGAACAGTGCCATCGGTATGTTCGAGTGAAGCCATGGAGCAACCATAGACGTTCCGTGGCGGTGCGTTTTACAGAAGATCGCGGTTTTATCAGGATTGTGTTACTGATTGCGACGGTAGCCGGCTGAGGTGACCCCGACATGCTGTCGGAAGACCTGGGTAAGCTTCTTCGTGGTAACCCAAAGGTTAGTATGTCACTTTTTTGTGCATTCTTGCGCTGTGGCTACGCATAACTCGACTCTTATTTCATGAAGGCGACTCGTCCTTCATTTGCTGTTGTGTGACGAAGTCTAGGACGTGATAGCAGTTGTAACTGGAGCGAGCCGAGGTGTGGAAAAGGCTTCTTTCGATTTAGACCACGGCAGCCCTCCCTAACTGATCAGATATTGCTTCAGCCTTCGAATTTGAACTCATATTTCTGCTCGCCGATTTTTCGAGGATAGATAATATGTGGAACGGCTTACTTCCTGATTCGCTCGATACTTGCAGGAACTTCCTATAGGATGTCCCGATACTCGGGCACACTGAGGTCACGCATGGGTGTGGCAACGATTGGTCAAAAATCGGGACCATTGAGTCGTTTGAATAAATGGGGGCTCACGTTGCTAGTTCTTCAAGGGAAGAAGGCAAAGTGCTTTATGTCAACTTGGTTCATGATGGGAACGAGCAGCGGATTCGGTCGCCGTCGGACGGAATTGCTTCTTGAGCGTCGAGATCGCGTTGCCGCGACATGCCCGACGCATCGAGACTCTAGACGATCTCGAAGGTCGATATGGTCACGCACCGCTCCAGGCTGCACGGGCATCGCCAGTGCCGTTTCCGAGAGCTTCGGCGGCATCGACATCCATCATCGAAGACTGCGAAACCGCCAGCAGGCGCTGACGAACCACCGACGACGTGGACGATTATTGGACGCCCAACCCGGCCGCGGGAGGTAGCGGATCTTCATCGCCTCCCTCGCGTCACCGTGCGCCGCCTCGATTACCGGCACGCAATTCGTCATCGATGGAGAACACGGTGCCCACAGTGTGAGGCGTGGAGCGAGATATCGGATAAGGAGTGGATGGGCCTCATGCTTTCCCAGCCTATCTAGCCAGCGGATG